>NZ_JAQMSY010000059.1:0-29801 GCF_028329095.1 Microcystis sp. CS-574 | reverse complement strand
GAGGTAGGCTCCGTCGAGGTAGGCCCCGTTGAGTTTAGCCTGGTTGAGGTAGGCTCCGTCGAGGTAGGCCCCGTTGAGGTTGGCTCGGTTGAGGTTGGCTCGGTTGAGGTTGGCTCGGTTGAGGTTGGCTTCCCTCAAATTTGTCCGACTTAAATCAAGAATTTTAATTTTATTAGAGTCATTTGTTTCAGCCAAATTATCGCCAGCTTGGTCATTCTCAACTTTACGCCGCCCGATTACCGTTAAAGCGGCCTGAACTGGAATACTCACGGAAGGGAGTTTTTCTAGGGCCTTCTGTCTTTCCTCTGGCTCCAGTTGTTGAATATTCGAGGGAATGGGGGAATTTTTACGAATGTAGGAAGTCAGGACTTCCATAATTGTCCATTGATCCTTGGGAGAATCTTTGGCAATTCGCTCTAGGGAATAAATGCCGCCAATTACCACCTCCTCTTTACCACTACCGATTTGCTCGACAGCTTTCGAGAAGCGCTCGGTAATCAGACGTTGCTGAGTCAGTTGCATTTCCGCTTGAGAATTGCGATAATTGAGAAAAAGTACGATTCCTGCCGAAAGGGTAGCAATTAATCCTAGGGCAGAAATAATCGTTTTGACCACCTCAATGGCAAAGGTGCGGCTGTCTTTGTCTTCACGGGCAAAAAGCTCCGGTATTTGCTGAAATAGCCAGAAGGGAAAGATTAGCAGTTTCCAAGCAACTCTGACAAGAGACTGGAGCGATAGCAACAATCTTTTAATTAGCCTTTTTCCCCCGCGATAGGGCATTTTTAGATTCCAAGCAAGAATCGCTCTGGGATGTTGGCTCAAATATTCTTTCGCTTGCTGCCAGTCATCTATCTCATTGCCTTCTTTACCCGATGCCAGCCGTTTTTGATAAAACTCGTGAGCCTTGATCTGGTGCAATTCTAAAGGAATTCGTGGTGATTTTTTCGGAACCATGCAGCGTTTTCCCCGCCAATAGATGGATTTTGCCAAGGGACTGAGGGACTGACAAAACTGTTTTCGAGGTTGGTTGAAAAGAAGTAAGTAGGTAGGCGTTAAAAGTTGTCAGATGCCCCCCTTATTAAGGGGGGATTAAGGGGGGACTAAGGGGGGATCGGCACCCCCCTTATCAAGGGGGGCAGGGGGGATCGAACCTAAAATCCATTTTTAATTTAATTATAACCAGCTACTTACAATCCAACCATTAAAGTTTATCTGTTAATCGGGTAATCGGCTCTCTCGGATGCTGTGTAATCAACAGGATCGATCATCGAGATTGTCGGTATAGACTAGAGCCTAACGTCAACCTTTGATCAAGCTGTTGGGCTACAATCCAGCAAGGACAAGAGAGCCTGTTTAGAGAATCGATCGCTTTAAGTAGGGCTTGCTGAATAAATCTAAAAACCTTGTTGGATCAGACTTTTAGACTTTTTTTCCCTCAAAAAGTGCCAGCCGTTGCGGGGATCGGGGGGAAAATCCCTGGACTTTTTCCCTGAAAATTAGGTAACTGACCACCTGAAAATAGGTAAAACCCCACACCCCACACCCCACACCCCACACCCTGCCCCTAGGAAAAGCTTTTTCAGCAAACCCTAAGTGGTGTACTCGGCGTTAATTTTGACGTAATCGTAACTAAGATCGCAACCCCAGGCCGTACCTGTTCCTGAACCGTTACCGATACAGATAGACATTAAAACGGTATCTTCTCGTAAATAAGCCCCGCTTGCTGCCGCTTTCAGGTAATTACTGGCACTAGCTCGATCGAACGCCAGAGGTTGACCATTTTCCATCATCACGAAGTCGCCTAACTTGATTTGCAGATCTTCTTGATGGAAGACAACCCCGGCCCGGCCCGCGGCCGCCGCAATTCGTCCCCAGTTGGGATCTCGACCGAAAACCGCCGATTTTACTAAGGAAGAACCGGCAATGGTGCGAGCAATCTGACGAGCGGACTGATCATCGGCCGCCCCCGAAACCCGCACTTCTATTAAACAGGTGGCTCCTTCCCCATCCCGGGCGATCGCTTTGGCCAGGTATTGACAAACTTCCGTTAACATGGCCTCTAACTTTTGGGCATCCCGGCCCATTTCTGTGATCGCCGTGGTGCGCGATTGACCATTAGCCAAGGCGATCAGACTGTCATTGGTACTGGTGTCCCCATCCACCGTAATCTGATTAAAACTTTTATTAGCCGCCCGACTTAACATACTTTGCCAGAGAACCGTCGATACTGCGGCATCACAGGTAATAAAGGAGAGCATCGTCGCCATATTCGGGTGAATCATCCCCGATCCCTTGGCAATTCCCCCAATTGTGACCGGACGACCATCGATAGTGGTTTGCAAGGCGATCGATTTGGGGACTAGATCCGTGGTCATAATCGCCCGGGCCGTGCTTTCGCCGCCATTTTCCGACAATAAACCCGCTAAGGTCGGTAAAGCGGCGGTTAACGCATCCATGCGAATCCGTTGCCCGATCACTCCTGTAGAAGCCAGCAAAATTGCATCGGCGGGAATCCCTAAAACTTGGCTCAAGGCGGCGGCACTATCGAGAGCGTCTTGCCATCCGGCTTCCCCCGTGGCGGCGTTTGCTTGGCCAGCATTACACAAAATCGCCCTGGCGCTGGCTTTGGTTTGTAGGCGTTGACGGCAATAATCGACGCAAGCGGCCCGCACTTGACTGGTGGTAAAGACTCCTGCGGCGATCGCTTCTGTTTCCGAGACAATTAGGGCTAAATCGGGCAAACCGGACGGTTTTAGCCCCGCGGCCATCCCTGCGGATTTAAATCCTTTTGGGGCCGTGATCCCCCCCTCTATTTCCTGCCAATCGGCCATTTTCTCCCGTCTCCTACTCAAATTCGACACTCGATTATAGCAAGTAAAAAGCCAAAAATTAGCAAAGGGTTTGACCGTTTCGGGTTGGGAAGTGGGTGAAAAAGCTGATAAGTAGCTGGTTATAATTAAATTAAAAATGGATTTTAAATTCGATCCCCCCTGCCCCCCTTGATAAGGGGGGTGACGATAGGCGGGGGGATCCCCCTTAATAAGGGAGGCATCTGATAATTTTTAACGCCTACCTACTTAGCTAATAATTTCTTGCGGCAAATTAGCCTAAAATACGATTAATTGACTAGGATTTTGGGGTGATAGTTTATGGAACGCGGGTTATTGTGGACACCTTTATTAATTCTGTTTATTTGGTTGGCTTGGAGTGGTTGGAATGAATACCAAAAAGTGGAAATCTATCGACAATGGGCCGAAAACTTCGATCGAGCTAAGTATGATATATATTCTGTCTTAGGTCAAAAAGATAAAATTATCACTTGGGGAAAGCCAACTCGTAAGGGAGTGATCAATTTACAAACTTTTTCCCTAGAGGAGGTCAAAGAAATCCGTTTGCTAGTTAATAATCAAGTGGTGGATTTAGATGCTCTTCCCCCGCAGGGTTCCCCTTTTCTAGAATTTATTTTTAAGGAGCGATCGCCTGAAAAAATTCCTTTTACTGAAGTTGAATTAGCCAGTCGGTGGGCGAAATTTTTACAACAACAAATCTTAATTTAATGTCGATAATTTCTAGCGCAATCTTCCCGATCGCAGGATACCGACAACTAACCATAAACCGATAAAACTAGCTGTAGCAAATAATACGGTACTAATAATAGTTAATTGCCGAGATTGGGTGCTGGCCGTAACAATAGCAGCCCCGATAATTAAGGAACCAATAATCACACTAAAAGCTAGTCGATTGGCGGAATTATCTAAACTGCGACGGAGATTATCTAATTCACGAATTTTCAGATTAACATTTAAAGTTTCTGAGGTTAAACTATCTAGTAAAACTTCGATTTGACGGGGAGATTTCAGGGAAAAAGATTTCAAGTCTAAAACTGTTCTTAGGGCAGTTTGTAGGGGAGTGCTACCGATTAACTGTTGTTCAAGAATATTAGTTAATAGCGGTTTGACTTCTTCTAGGATATTAATATCAGGATTAAATTTTCGGGCAGTTCCTTCTAGATTGGCGAGACTTTTGGCGAATAAACCTAAATTACCCGGGAGTTTAATTCTATTGCGACGGGCAATTTGCAAAAGTTCATAAACCACCTCACTAAAGTTAATTTGATTTAAATTGAGGTTATAGTATTTTCGCAGCATCCGCTCATAATCCACCTCTAATTGTACTAAAGTAATCGGGACTACTGACTCGGACAGTTTAATAGTTAGTTGACTGCATCTTTTCGCATCTAAGTCAACAATTGCTAATAACAATTCTGTTAAAATTTGTTGAGTTTGCGGGTCTAATCTGCCCACCATACCACAGTCAATTAAAGCTACTCTACCATCGTCAAGATAGAAGATATTACCCGGGTGAGGATCGGCATGAAAGAAGCCATCAATATAAATTTGTTGAAAAAATGACCGAAACAAAATCCTAGTTATTTCGGTTTTTCTTTGAGAAATTGCCTGCTCAGTTGGCGGTCTAGAAACATCAGCCTCTAAAATTTGTTTTCCTTCTAACCATTCTAACACTAATAGCTTGGAATTAGTTAAGTGCCAATAAATTTTAGGAATAACTAACTGTTTGGGTTCTGACCACCGACTCTGGGTTAAATTATAGCGTAATTGGTCAGTATAATGACCTTCTTGGGTGAAATCTAATTCCGCATTAACTGCTTTAATAAACTCCTCTGCTAAGTCAACAACGTCATAACTTTGACCAAATTCTGTGAGGGCAACTAAATCAGCAATTCCCTTAATTAAGGCACTATCTTGGGCGACAATTTTTTCGATCCCCGGACGCAAGACTTTAATCGCTACTTCCTCCCCAGATAATAAAGTTGCCCGATGAATTTGCCCGATCGATCCTGCGGCGATCGGTTGGGGATTAATATACTTAAATACCTGTTTGATCGGTTTTGCTAACTGTTCGGTGATGACTATTTCTATATCTGTCCAAGCAACGGGAGGAACTTGCGCTTGTAGGGCAGTTAAAGCCTCGATATAATTAGCGGGTAGCAGATCGGGACGGGTACTAAGTAACTGTCCCAATTTGACATAAAAAGGCCCCAATTCCACGAGGATTTTTTTGAGAACTTCTGGAGTGGGGATCTGGGGATTTTCTGTTTTTCCTAGGGTTAAAACCCCGCGCATATAGTCCCAACCATTGCCGAGAACTATCTCAAGGATTTCTTTTTGTCTTTGACTGGTTTGGGGGAGTGAGAACACGGTATTATCAGTTATCAGTGATCAGTTATCAGTTATCAGTGGGTAAGTTACCAGTGATCAGATTTGAGTTTTAAGTTAGCAGTATTAAGTAGGTAGGCGTTAAAAATTATCAAATACCCCCCTTATCAAGGGGGGACTAAGGGGGGATCGACACCCCCCTTATCAAGGGGGGCAGGGGGGATCAGAGACAAAATCTATCTTCAATTTAATTATAACTACTTACTTAAATAGAGGTTTCCTACTGTCTTTTCACTGATTACTGTTTACTGATTACTGAAAAAGCTGGTAACTAATATCGATCCTATAACAATTTCTTTAATTTGGGATCGGTTTGTAATTGCTTGAGAACTTGTTTAATATCTTGGGTACGATCTTTGTGGACAACGAGAGTTGCTTTACCGTCGCGAACAATTACCAGATCTTTTAAACCAATAGTAACGATCACTTCTTCCTCATCACTAGCATAGATAATAGAGCCTTCCGTGTCCAAACCGACATGATTGGCCAGTTCAATATTTTTGCCCTTTGCTTCCAGTAATCTTTCCAGAGCATTCCAATCTCCCAGATCATCCCAACCGAAATTAGCGGGTAAAACGTAAGCGAGTTGGGTTTTTTCCATCAAAGCATAATCGATACTTTTTTTCTCTAAATCCTCATAGGCAGCGATGCCCCGATCGATCAGAGGCTGTAAAATATTATTAGCGTGGGTTTTTAGCTCCTCTAAAACCACTTGTCCCTGAAAGATAAACATTCCGCTATTCCAGCTAAAAAGTCCCGTTTCTAGGAATTTTTCGGCCGTGGTGCGATCGGGTTTTTCCGTAAAACGACTCACTTTATAGACGGGTAAACCATTAAATTCGCCCTGATTTTCTCCCTGTTCAATATAACCGTAACCGGTGGAGGGATAATCGGGTTTAATCCCTAAAGTAACGATCGCTTTTTGGCTGACGGCCACTTCTACGGCCGCTTTTAAAGTGTTAATATAAGCCTCTTGATTACCAATATAATGATCGGCAGGAAAAAAACCGATCGCCACTTCTTTACCATAACGTTTTATCACTTCTAAAGTAGCCCAAGTCACAGCCGGGGCCGTATCCTTGCCCACCGGTTCCACTAATAGGTTACTCTCCGGTAAATCGGGCAGTTGTTCGCGGACACCATCAGCGATTGCACTAGCGGTAATTACCCAGAGATTTTCCCAACCTGCCCCTAAAGATAATAGACGATCGGCCGTTGCTTGTAAAAGACTGCGACCACTACCATCAAGACAGAGAAACTGTTTCGGACGCGCTAGACGACTGAGGGGCCAAAAACGTTCCCCTTTACCCCCGGCGAGAATGACTGGAACAAGCGACTGATTCATAAAAAATTGACACTTATCGGTTAAGTTGAACCGATTGTATCAGACGGCAGCGAGGGGTGAGCGTTTTCCCGACCCAAAGCTAAAAAGCGGGCAAATAACCCGCTTTCTAGCAAAAATAACCGAAATATTGCGATTAGAAATTCATTTCGGCCGCTTGTACTGTTTCCACTTGTTTTTTCTTAATCACTAAGAGGATTTGGCAGAGCATAATACCACCGAGGAATAAAACTAATCCTTTGATCCGGCCGGGATTTTGTAGGACAACTTCCGTCTCTTTTTGACCAAAACCGCCGACATTGGGGTTACTGGTTAAAAATTGTCCCACTTCGATCGCTTGACCTTCCGAGACGATTAACTCAGGACCTGCGGGAATATTTTCCACCACGGGGCCAGCTTCGGAAGTGATGGTGACTTCATAACCACCGGCTTCGGTTTTGCTGATCTGGCTAATTGTACCTGCGGTAGAAGCTTTGAAAGCGTTATTATTGCTGGGTTCACCGGTGGGGTACACTTGACCGCGACCGCGATTGGCCCCTAAATGCACAGCATATTTACCGAAGTGAATACCCTTATTTTGGCTAGGATCGGGGGCCAGGACGGGGAAAACGATCTCTTTGTATTGATCCCCGGGTAAGGGGCCGACGATAACCACGTTATCTTGACCTTCTTTGTAGGATTGGAAATAGACTCCACCGAGTTTTTCCTGCATTTCTTCGGGAATGCGATCGGGGGGCGCGATTTTAAAACCATCCGGTAGCATTAAGACTGCACCGACGTTTAAACCCCCCTTGGATCCGTCTCCTAACACCTGTTGACTGGCGGGATCGTAGGGGATTTTTACCACTGCCTCAAAGACGCTATCGGGTAATACCGAGTGGGGGATTTCAATTTCGGCGGGTTTTTGGGCTAAATGGCAGTTCGCGCAGACAATCCGACCGGTTGCTTCTCTGGGGGTTTCCGGGGCGGTTTGTTGCGCCCAAAAAGGATATGCTTGGGCAGATTGGGGGTTAATGACATCGCTGGTTAGGAGTAAGGAAACGGTAGCGATCGCCACGAGGACGGCTTTCACTAGGGCCTGTCTGTGGACTTGCGGGAAGCTTAAAAAGTTGAATGTTCTCATCTCTATAGGTCGAATAATTCCAAATCTCGTCACATTGAATAATCTAGGACCACCAGGGTTCTTCGCCGGTGCGGAAGTCGGTTTCCGTCCAAGTGGAGAAGACGACTTTATCATTATCGGTGACGTTGGCATGGGCGAGGGCTAAGGATAGAGGCGCTGGACCGCGAACTACTTTTCCTTCGGCATTGTACTGGGAACCGTGGCAAGGACACATGAATTTTTCTTCGCTGGCATTCCAAGGCACCACACAACCTAAGTGGGTACAGACGGCGTTAATTCCGTAGTTGGCCAGGGTTTTGTCCTCTTGGACGACTAAATAGGTGGGGTCGCCTTTTAAACCTTGCGCTAAGGTGCGATCGCCAGCGTTATGGGTGGTCAGAAATTGACTGACAATCACATCATTGCCTAGGGCATCTTTTGCGGTGACACCGCCACCCGTACCACCGGCCGAGGGGGGAATAAAATACTTAACAATCGGATACAAAGCCCCCGCTGCTACTCCGGTAATTGTACCAAAGGTCAACAGGTTCATAAATTGACGACGACCCAAATCGGGAACATCTGTACCGGAAACTTGACTCATTGCTCCTTATCTCCAAATGTAAATTTTTGTAAACTAATTCTCATCTAAGGGCGATTTTGTGCATCTCGATCAAGACGAAAACCCAGAGCTTAAAGAAGGTTTACAAGGGCTTTATTAGATTATTACAGATATTGAGTCACGGACAATTGCCACGGCAAAGCTGCCCCAAATGCGATCGCTGTTTGCTCGTTTTTGCCGAGATGAGAAACCGCGAACATCGAAAGAATCTTAAAAAATTCGATCCAATGGAAAATTAAGTCCCCATCTACCTTTAACTTAAGTTAGTAGCCAAGAATACAATGATTTCAAGTCATGCCTACTGGCTGGTACAGGGAAAAGTCTTGCATAAATAGATTACTTAACTCAATTTGTCAAGGCTGGGATTACTTTCAATGCTCGGTATAAAAATCTTTATTTATCTCTATCATCTTTAACCTATGAAATTAGCTGATATTCTCAAAGACTCAAGTTATAAGTTGTCCCAGTTTACGCCAGCAGAAATTGAGCAATTAGAGCAGACAATTACGCTGAAAAAGACGAAAAATGGGGAAGCTCCCTATACAATTTGCTTAGTACGGAAAAAAGAGATTAAACTTACCCCAGAAGAAGCGATTAGACAATTATATTTAAGAGTTTTAAGCGATCGCTTAAATTATCCTCTCAGTCGCATTCAGGTGGAGTATGGGGTGAATTTTGGCAGAGAGGTAAAACGAGCAGATATTGCGGTGATGGACAAAGATCGCCTGAACACAGTTTATATTTTGGTAGAGGTAAAGAGTCCGAAGTGGAAGGATGGAAAAGCACAACTGCGTTCCTATTGTAATGCCACAGGTTCGCCGATGGCTGTCTGGACGAACGGCGATCAGATTTCCTATTATCAACGCAAAGATCCCAATTATTTTGAAGATATTCCAGATATCCCTAACTCTAATCAAACCCTAGCAGATATTCTCCAGATTAAGTTCACTTTAGATGATTTAATCGCCAATGATAAGTTAGTCAAAGAAAATAAATCTCTGAAAACGCTAATCGAAGAAATGGAAGATGAGGTGTTAGCAAATGCGGGGGTAGATGTCTTTGAGGAATTATTTAAACTGATTTTTGCCAAGCTCTATGATGAATGGTATTCTGGACAGGGGAATCGACGTTCTACTCGTTCTCTGGAGTTTCGTAATACAGGACAAACAGAAAGCGCATTAAAAACGAAAATTCAGGATCTTTTTGACAAAGCTAAGAAAAAATGGCCAGGGGTATTTAGTGATGATGCCAAGATTAGTCTCACACCTTCTCACTTATCGGTTTGTGTGTCATCCTTAGAAAATGTGAAGCTATTTAACTCCAATTTGGATGTAATTGATGAAGCATTTGAGTATTTAATCAATCAAAGCAGTAAAGGGGAAAAAGGACAGTTTTTCACCCCTCGTTATGTGATTGATATGTGTGTGAAAATGCTTAACCCCCAAGAAGATGAATATATGATTGATACTGCAGCCGGTTCATCGGGTTTTCCAGTACATACAATCTTTCATGTTTGGCGGCAGATTCTAGAGGATGAGGGATTAGAAGTAAGTCATTTATTT
The DNA here is from genome assembly GCF_028329095.1 of Microcystis sp. CS-574. Taxonomy (NCBI): domain Bacteria; kingdom Bacillati; phylum Cyanobacteriota; class Cyanophyceae; order Chroococcales; family Microcystaceae; genus Microcystis; species Microcystis sp. CS-574. The sequence goes on along the minus strand of NZ_JAQMSY010000059.1, from coordinate 19,936 downwards.
TCATTGGAAGAAAAGCCACCCCGTTGTAAGGAATATGTGGAAGAAAAAGTATTTGCTATTGATTTTGATGAAAAAGCGGTGAGAGTAGCACGAACCCTCAATCTGATTGCTGGAGATGGACAAACAAACGTACTACATTTAAACACTCTAGATTATGAATTATGGGATGAGGTGACGCAACAGGAAGAATGGGATGATGTTTATCATGAAGGTTTCAGACGCTTGAAAAAACTGCGTCCAAAGGGAAGTCCAGACTATAGGGAGTTTCAATTCGATATTTTGATGGCAAATCCACCTTTTGCGGGTGACATCAAAGAACCGCGCATGATTGCTCGTTATGACTTAGCAAAAAAGCCTAACGGTAAATGGGAAACTAAGGTAGGACGCGATATTTTATTTATTGAGCGCAATCTAGACTTTTTGAAACCGGGGGGAAGAATGGCGATAGTTTTACCCCAAGGACGCTTTAATAATTCTTCTGATAAGAATATTCGGGATTTTATTGCCGAAAGATGTCGAATATTAGCAGTGGTGGGATTACATGGTAATACTTTTAAACCCCATACGGGAACAAAAACCTCGGTGTTATTGGTGCAAAAATGGAATGATGATCCCAAAATAGGCGCGCTTTGTCCTCGTCAGGATGATTATAATATCTTTTTTGCGACGATGCAGAAGTCAGGCAAGGATAATTCTGGAGAAAAAGTTTATGTTAAAGGGTCTGATGATTCGGGGGATTTTCTCTTAGATAAACATAATCATTGGATTGTGGATCATGATCTTTTTAATCATGATGGATTAACGGAAGATGGTATCGCTGAGGCTTTTATTGAGTTTGCTAAAAAGGAGAATTTAAGTTTTTTTGACCTTTCCCCTCTGAGTAAGGGGGGAGCTTTTGATCCGGTTAAATATCAGCAGTTAATGGATAGAATTGAAGCGGTTGAAGTAAAATTCTGTGATCTCTCTTCAGATCGAAGAATTGACGCTGAGTATTATGATCCTAAATTTTTAATTTCAGAGCAACTATTAAGTCAGAAACATTTTGTATTTCTTGGGAAGGTTTGCAGTCAGATACACAGAAATCCAATGATGTATGGATTTGATTATGTTGAAAATGGTATCCCCTATTTTAGAATTGATGATTTAGATAGTCCAATTATTAATCAGGATAATCTAGCTTATATTTCCAGTAATGTAAATGATCAATTCTTCTCTACTCAACTTTTTTATAATGATATTTTAATGGGAGTCAGAGGTGCGACTATTGGAAGACTCGGAGTTTATAAAGGAGAGAACAGAAAAGGAAATATTAGTCCTAATTTGATATATTTTCGTCTTAAATTGCCAGAGATAGCAGATTATGTTTCTACTTTTTTGATCTCGAAATATGGGTTGAATCAAATTTATAGAGTAACCACTGGTACTGCACAACCAACAATAACCAGCATTTTCTTAAAGACAATAAAAATACCTATTTTCAACGAACAATTTCAATCTCGTATCGTACAGATTAATCTGATGTCAAGAAACATCTTAAATCAGAGCAAAGAACTTTACCAACAAGCTGAAAATTTACTATTAACAGAACTTGGTTTAAAAGATTGGAAACCCACAGAAGAAAGCATCGCAGTTAAAAGTTTTTCTGAGTCGTTTTTGTCTTCTGGACGCTTGGATGCTGAGTATTATCAACCGAAATTTTATCAAGTAGAAAATAAAATCAAAGCAAATGGTTTTGTTTTGGTAGAGGATATTTGCTCTCTTGTTAACTATGGTTCTGTTCCCACCAGTACCTATACGGAAACTGATGAGGGAGTTCCATATATTAAAGGATTAAATCTTAAAAATACCGAGATTATAACTACTCAATTAGACAGAATTATCAACACAGAAAATTTACCTTCAAAAGTTTATACAAAACAAGGTGATATAGTCATATCTCAAATGGGAACTGTCGGTAATTGTGGTGTTGTTGAATATGAACAAGTTGGTTGGATTTTTGCATCTTTTACCATTAGAATTAGAATCAAAGATCAATCAAAATTTAATCCTTACTTTGTAGCTCTTTATATTGAAAAAGTAGCTAAGGAATATTACTTGATGCGAAATATCGCTCAAGCAAGCGTCAGACAAAATACTGATTTGCCAACTATTAAAAATATGTATATTCCTCTAATTTCTAAAGATACTCAGCTTTCTATAGCTGAAAAAATGCTGAGTGCAAAAAAAACAAAGCAAAAATCAAAACAACTATTAGAAATTGCTAAAATAGGAGTAGAAAAAGCGATAGAAACCGATGAAGAAACGGCCACCGCTTGGATAAACCAACAACTAGAAAGCTTGGGAGTAAACCTAATCTGATGAACACAAAAATAAATCTACCAATGGAACAAATTAAAGGATTTTGTCAAAAGTGGCAAGTCACCGAATTGGCATTATTTGGTTCAGTTTTACGCGAAGATTTCCGTTCAGATAGCGATATTGATATTTTAATTACCTTTTCCCCAACTGCTAAACGAGGTTTAACCGAAACCCTACAAATGCGCGATGAACTGCAAGCAATTTTTGATCGAAAAGTAGATTTAATTGTGAAAGCAGCACTCAAACGGAGTGATAACTGGCTAAGATGTAAAAACATTTTAGAATCAGCACAGATTATATATGCTTCGTGATCAAGAATCTCTAATCGACATTGTAAATTCTATTAGACGTATTTTGCGCTATACCGATGGTATCGGTAAATCAGAATTGGAAACCAATGATGAAAAATTGTCTGCCATCCTCTACCAAATTACCATTATTGGTGAAGCGACTAAACGTCTTTCTGTAATCTTCCGTCAACAACATCCAGAAATTCCTTGGCGAGAAATGGCTGGAATGCGAGATGTCATTGTTCATAAATACGATCAGCTTGATTTGGATGTGGTATGGGACATAGTTGAAAATAAATTAACAGAACTTTTGAAAGCGATCGCACCTTTACTCTAAGAGTGCTTTAAAAGCAAAATCCAAACAACTCTTAGAAATTGCTAAAATAGGAGTAGAAAAAGCGATAGAAACCGAGGAAGAAACGGCAACCGCTTGGATAAACCAACAACTAGAAAGCTTGGGAGTCAAACTAATCTGAGCAACACAAAAATAGAACTACCCTGGATTTTTACCAGAGGTTTATTTTTAACGGGGGAGGATGTCAACCCTCACTGCTAGACTCAACAATATGGCCGACTTCGCTGATCCATTGGGCAATTTCTGCGGGGGATGCGGTGGTTTCTACGGTGACGATTTTATTGGCTACATCCACCGATATTTGGGCTGCCGGTTGCTGATTATTAATCGCTTTAGTAATGGTATTAGCGCAACCTTCACAGGCAATACTAGGAACTTTTAGGGTAATTGTCATTGTTGTAACTCCAGTAACTTCATAGCTAAAAACTAGCATAAATTGTCAGGGGTAGCTGATTTTTTAAGAGTTTATTTACCATTTCAGCACTGCCGCTTCGATCCCCTGTTCCCGACGCAGTTGACTATCTTTTTCTAGCCATTGAATGACCTGTTTATGGGTTAGTTCTTCTAGGGTTACTCCCGTATCTTCGGCGATTATTTTTAGTAAGCGTAGGGAAGAAATCGTTAAACGAGTCAGGAATTTTTCGGGAGAAGTCAAGAGGGCAGCGTCCACATCTGCCGATTCTTCTGGGGTTAAAAATTGTCTGTTTTCGATCATAGTTTTATTTGGTTTCCATCCAATTGTCACCAGCTTTAATTTCTACCAAGAGAGGGATCGTCAAGGAGACAGCTTCTTCCATAGTCGTCTTGATTTTTGACTCTAGGGATGGCCATTCTTCCCTCGGTACTTCCAAGACTAATTCATCATGGACTTGCAGCAGTAATCTTGCTCGATAATTTTGCAGTACCTCGGCCAATTTTACCATCGCTACTTTAATAATATCAGCACTGGAACCCTGAATGGGCGCATTAGCGGCCGATCTTAATAATTGTGCCTCCTCGTTGTTGAGTTTGAGGCTATCTAAATCGATGTCATGTAAGGACAGTCCTCGCAGTCTTTTTAAAAGGGGATTATCGAAGTTAAAATAACGTCTTCTCCCCAAAATTGTTTCCACATATCCCTGAGCAATTGCTTGTTTTTTGCTATTCTCTAAATACTCAAATACTTGGGCATAACGTTGATGATATTTTTCAATAAATTTTCTGCCCTGTTCTACGGTTAATTTCGATTCACGGGCGAATTTTTGCGCTCCCATGCCATAAATAACCCCGAAGTTAATTGTCTTTCCTAAACTGCGTTCTTCGGGGGTAATTTCCCCTTTATCAAAGAGCAATTGAGCGGTGACTTTATGAACATCTTGATTACTACGATACGCTTCTAATAAAACTGGTTCTTGACTGAGATGAGCGAGAATTCTTAACTCGATTTGTGAGTAGTCCGCTGATACTAATAAGTAACCATCTTCGGGGATAAAAGCTTGACGAATTCGTCTGGAAAATTCACTGCGAATAGGGATATTTTGTAGGTTAGGATTGGAGGATGATAAGCGTCCGGTGCTGGTGATGGTTTGATTAAAATCTGTATGTACTCGTGCGGTTTTTGGTTCGGCTAATTTCGGTAAAGCATCCACATAGGTGGATTTTAATTTAGATAAGGTGCGATGTTCAAGGATATAATCAATCAGGGGATGATCTCCTTGTAGTTTCTCTAAAACACTTTGATCGGTGGAGTAACCTGTTTTAGTTTTTCTGGATTTTTTGCGATTGAGTGCCAATCGATCAAAAAGGATTTCACTTAACTGTTTAGGAGAGCCAAGATTAAAAGTTTCTCCGATAGATTCATAAGCTTTTTTTTCTATGTCTGCCAAGTCTCTTTCTAGTTGCTGGGACAAGTTTTTTAGATAATTGATATTAATTTTTATACCATAATTTTCCATCTGCCACAGCACCATGACTAAGGGAGATTCTACCTCTGAGAATAATTGATACAAAGGGGGAATTTTAGTTAATTCTGCCTGTAATTTTTCTCGAAGTAAATAGGTAGCGTAGGCATCTAATCCGCAGTAGTTGGCAGTGGTGGTAATATCTAAATCAGCGATAGTTTTTCCCGTAGGAATACCGAGACTTTTATAACTAAGGGAAGTGATACCAGTTAAATAGCGATCGCATAAATCTTCGAGATTATGAGTTAGTTCGGGATGGAGGACATAACTAGCCACCATAGTATCAAAAACTAGACCTTTAACGGTAATTCCTTGATGATAAAAAACGTCAATATCAAATTTCGCATTCTGGAAGACTTTCGGATAATTATCACCGGCTAAAATTGGGCGTAATTTTTCGAGAACTATCTCTAGATTTAAATTATCACCGCTCTGGTGGCCTATGGGAATATAGGCCATAGAATTTAATTCTTTTCCCCAACAGCAACCGATCCCGACCAATTTGGCTACACGAGGATTTAAATCCGTGGTTTCGGTGTCCCAAGCGACGGGAAAATGTGGATTAGTAAAAGTTGTTAATTTGGCCAGTAAAGCATCTAACTTAGGAATAGTATCAATAATGTCGGGAGCAATTAGAACCGGTGGAGAAATAGGGGGTAAATCAAACAGAGACAATTGATTAGAATCAGCATCGCTAGTTAATTCTAGGGTAGGAGTGCCACCTAGATGCTGTTGAATTTGATCGAGTTTCTGGAGAATTTTCTTTAACTCTAATTTTTCCAATAAAGGTTTAACTAAACGCCGATCAAAACCTCGGAGACGAAATTTATCCTCTTCGAGACTAACGGTGGCATCAAGGGCAATTTTGGCTAAATAGCGAGAACTTTCTGCGGCGGGTTTTCCCTCTAATAATTTAGTTTTTACCATTCCCTTAATCGATTCCAGATTGGTATATATATCGTCTAAGTTATCGTATTTTTTTAATAAATCTATCGCTGTTTTTTCGCCAATTCCGCGCACCCCGGGGATATTATCAGACTTGTCACCGCAAAGAGCTTTAAAATCTACTACCTGTTTTGGTGTCACCCCTAACTTTTCCGTGACAGCTTGGGAATTAAATTCTGTATAACCCTGTCCCGATGTACTTTTGACCGCATTAATATCCAGATAGAGAACCGTGGTTTTTTTCTCCTCATCTACCAATTGGAATAAATCTCGATCGCCTGTTAAAATCTTGACCGTATAACCATTATCGCCAGCTTGTTTTGCCAAAGTTCCTAAAACATCATCTGCTTCATAACCCGGGGAAGTCACAATAGGAATATTCATCGCTGCCAAGAGACTTTGCAGATTAGTTAAATCGGGGCGAAATTCTTCGGGAGTTTCTTGCCGATTAGCCTTATAATTAACATCAGCTTCATGGCGAAAAGAAGGGACTGCTAAATCAAAAGCAACTGCTAAATAAGTGGGTTTTTGAGTTTCTAGTAACTGCAGCAGAGAATTTAAAAACCCAAAACAAACACTGGTGGGAATGCCAGTAGAAGTACGCAGAGGACCAGAACGAGACTTAGCAAAGGCATAATAGGCACGAAAAGCCAAAGAATGCCCATCAATCAGGATAAATAGCTTATTTTGCTCGGCACTGGTCATAATCTAGCCTCAAATTTGCGTGTTATTTCCATTTTAAGGATTACCGAGCCATTATTCAGCCATTAGCCTGGCATCGGCGATCGCTGATAACACCCCGTCAAAAAAAATATTTGCCAAAAAGCCAGCGTAAGGGTATTTTAAGAATAATTTTATATGTTTACTTGTCAATTACATGAGAATCCTAGTTACAGGCGGTGCGGGTTTTATCGGTTCCCATCTAATCGATCGCTTGATGGAACAGGGTCATGAAGTGATCTGTCTGGATAACTTCTACACGGGGGTGCGCCGAAACATCGTTAAATGGCTAGGAAATCCTTATTTTGAGCTAATTCGTCACGATATCACCGAGCCGATCCGTCTAGAAGTTGATCAGATCTATCACCTGGCCTGTCCTGCTTCCCCAATCCACTATCAATATAACCCAGTAAAAACGATTAAAACCAATGTTTTAGGGACTCTGTATATGCTGGGCCTAGCTAAAAGGGTAAAAGCGCGATTTTTGCTCGCTTCTACCTCAGAAGTCTATGGCGATCCCGATGTGCATCCCCAAACGGAAGAATATCGAGGCAACGTCAACTGCATTGGGCCGCGTTCCTGTTATGACGAGGGTAAACGGGTAGCGGAAACCCTCGCTTTCGAGTATTATCGGGAGCATAAAGTCGATATCCGGGTAGCCCGGATTTTCAACACCTACGGCCCGCGAATGCTGGAAAACGATGGTCGAGTGGTGAGTAATTTCGTCGTGCAAGCTTTGCGCGGTCAACCCCTAACGGTTTATGGTCAAGGTTCCCAAACCCGCAGTTTTTGCTATGTTTCTGACCTAGTGGAAGGGTTAATGCGTTTGATGAATGGGGACTTTATCGGGCCGGTTAATCTCGGCAATCCCGACGAATACACAATTCTGGAATTAGCACAAGTGATCCAAGGCATGATTAATCCCGAGGCCGAATTAGTCTATAAACCACTACCGGAAGATGATCCCAAGCAACGACAACCGGATATCACTCGTGCTAAAACCTATCTGGATTGGAGTCCCACTATTCCTCTAAGTCAGGGTTTAAAAATGACGATCGAGGATTTCCGTTCTCGTCTCAGCTAATCCCTAATCAATAAAATTAACTTAATTGTCACTGGAGTGATTATCATGCGTGTTTGTGTTATCGGAACGGGTTATGTGGGTTTAGTCACTGGGGTTTGTCTAGCACATATCGGCCATCATGTTATCTGTATTGACAACAATGAAGAAAAAGTCAAATTGATGAAATCGGGACAATCCCCCATCTATGAACCGGGGTTATCGGAATTAATGCAGTCTTCGGCAGCCTCCGGCAATCTGGAATTCTCCACAGACCTAGAAGCGGGGGTTAAACACGGTGAAATCCTCTTTATCGCTGTTGGTACACCAGCACTACCCACGGGGGAAAGTGACACCCGTTATGTGGAAGCAGTGGCCCGGGGTATTGGGGCCCATCTCAACGGTGGTTATAAAGTAATCGTCAATAAATCTACCGTTCCCATCGGTTCTGGGGATTGGGTACGGATGATCGTCCTCGATGGAGTGGCCGAGAGACAAAAAAATCTCGTGGCCGCTGGTGGCGGTATTAGTACACTAGAACGCATCGAAGCGGATTTCGATGTGGTCAGCAATCCCGAATTTTTACGGGAAGGTTCAGCGGTTTATGATACTTTTAACCCCGATCGCATTGTTTTAGGCAGTAATAACCCGAAAGCCATCGAAATGATGAAGGAATTGTACGCGCCTTTGGTTAAACGCCAATTCGCTGAGGATACCTCCTTGCCTCCCGTTCCCGTAGTCGTTACGGATCTCAGTTCGGCGGAAATGATTAAATACGCCGCTAATGCCTTCCTAGCCACCAAAATTAGCTTTATTAACGAAGTAGCTAACATCTGCGATCGCGTGGGAGCCGATGTCACCCAAGTGGCTAAAGGTATCGGTTTAGATTCCCGTATCGGCAGCAAATTCCTCTCGGCCGGGATCGGTTGGGGGGGTTCCTGTTTCCCCAAAGATGTGTCGGCTTTGGTGCATACCGCAGAAGACTACGGTTACGAAACGGAATTACTCAACGCCGCTATCAATGTTAACAAACGTCAACGGACAATCGCGATCGAAAAACTGCAACAGGAATTAAAAATCCTCAAGGGTAAAACCGTCGGTTTGTTGGGATTAACTTTTAAACCCGATACCGATGATATGCGCGATGCTCCGGCTTTAACCATGATTGAACAGTTAAATCGTTTAGGTGCTAAGGTAAAAGCCTATGATCCGATCGTTTCCCAAAGTGGTTTAAGTCACGGTCTAAGCGGTGTGATTATCGAATCGGATCCGGAAAGATTGGCTGATGGTTGTGACGCTTTGGTGGTGGTGACGGAATGGCAAGAATTCCTCCGTCTTGACTACGGCAAAATGGCTAAAACCATGCGCGAACCCGTGTTGATTGATGGTCGCAATTTCCTCGATCCTGCTGTGGTGACAGCAGCCGGTTTCCGTTACCTCGGGATTGGACGTTAATCCCAGAAATCCGCCTTTTCAGCAGGACTGACGCGGGTGGGGAAGGAGCAAAAAGCACCAACCCTTACCCCTGCTCCTAGGGGCGAAAATTGCCCGATTATGCCAGATGAAAAACGAAAACTTCCTAGCTGACCATAAGGATAGTTGCAATGGTTACATGATGTGAACGGGGGCCACTAGAATCCGGGGGCGATGGGTAGAATTAAATTGAGAAACTAGAAATCAGTTTTAGCAATACCTATGGTTAGCTCTGTTCAATACCGCTACACTAACGAACAAGTTAGGGACTGGTTACGGGGATTACTGACAATTGCTTGGTGTGATGGGGATTATAGCACCAGCGAACAGGAATCGATCGCCCGTTTCGCTCACGAATTAGAATTAGATGACGACCACGTTCTCTATCAATCGATTAGTCCCGAAGAATTGGCCGCAAGTTTCGGTCATGACCCCAAAATATCAGAAAACTTCCTCCGCACGGCGGTCATGGTAGCAATCGCCGATGGCATTTATTCCCCCGCAGAAGCGGCATTACTGCATAGTTATCGGGATGCTTTCGGGTTAGAAATCGAGGCCCTGTCAGCTTTAGAACATACTATCTGTGAAATTCCCGAAATTACCACAGAAGCGAATAAATCCGAGTTTATCAGTGCCGAACATCCCCACCCAGATCTGCTGCATCCCCTCAAAGACTGGTTAGATGGGGTGGAAATGCACGATCCGCGCTTGGCCCGGTTTATCTGCAAAATGGTGCCGCCTCAATGTCCTTTTGAACGCGATATCGTGCTGTTTGGCCATAAATTAGTCCATATTCCGCCTCTGTGCAAGTTAAATCCTCTCTACGAACAATTAGTCGGTTTACGTTTCCGCGCTCTATCATACTTAGCCGATGATTGTCAAGAGGATATTTCCGAGTATATTTAGCCAGTTTAACTAAAATTACGGCTAAAATGGTATAAATATCCTGCTGAAAGAAAACATCTCAGCCTCAAGGCTTTTCCTAGCTAATTCTTCCGTTAAAATTAGGTTAAGTCGCCGTTCAGAGAGAAACTATGAGTAAAAACTCCCGACGAGTCGATTTTTCTGATTTACCCGGGCCAAAAAACCTGCGCTCCTATCAATGGCAGTGGCTGGGCCGAGATCTACTCGCCGGTGTCACCGTGGCAGCCTACGCTATTCCCCAGTGTATGGCTTACGGCGACCTGGCCGGGGTCGATCCCGTGGTGGGATTGTGGACTCTCGTGCCAGCCGCCCTAGTTTACGCCCTTTTCGGCTCCTCATCGCAACTATCCCTCGGACCAGAATCGACCACGGCAGTGATGACGGCGGCAGCGATCGCACCTCTGGTGAGCCTTCAAGGAGAAAATTACGGCAGTTTAGCGGCTTTTTTAGCCCTAATGGTCGGTTTAATCTGTTTAGTTGGTTATATCGCCCGCTTGGGATTTTTAGCTAATTTACTCTCCAAACCGATCCTAATCGGTTATATGGCGGGAGTGGCGGTGATCATGATTGCGGGACAACTGGGTAAAATTAGTGGTTTGTCAATCGATGAAAATACAGTTTTTAAAGAAATTTTCGCTTTTTTCTGGGGAATAAACCAATGGCACTGGCCAACCCTTAGCCTCGCTCTATTGCTGCTACTATTTCTATTTGTCATCCAAAAATATTTTCCCAAAGCACCGGGTCCCTTGCTGGCGGTTTTACTGGGAACCCTCGCCGTCGCCACCCTCCATCTCGATCAAGAGGGGGTGGCAGTAGTGGGGAAAATTAGCAAGACTTTGCCCAATTTTGGCTTACCAACCCTAGATTTTTCCCAATTACTACCCCTAGTAACCGCGGCCGTCGGCATTGCCCTGGTGGGCTATTCCGATAACGTCTTGACCGCCAGAGCCTTCGCCGCACGTCATAACCAAGAAATCGATGCCAATCAAGAATTTTTAGCCCTAGGACTGGGGAATCTGGCGGCGGGTTTTTGTCAGGGATTTCCCATCAGCAGCAGCGCCAGTCGCACCGCAGTGGGCGATTCCGTCGGCAGTAAAAGTCAACTTTACTCCCTGGTGGTGGCAGTGGTGGTGGTGGCGGTCATTTTCCTGCTCGGTCCAGTACTGGCACTCTTTCCCAAGGCAGCCTTGGGTGCGCTGGTGATTTATGCAGCCTGTAAACTGCTGGATATCGCTGGCGCTAAACGACTAAAAAGCTTTCGCAATAGTGAGTTTAATCTCGCTGTCCTGACCATGGTGGGGGTGCTAACCACGGGGATTTTAAGCGGGGTTGCCATCGCCATCGGTCTCTCGGTTATCGATTTATTGGCCCGCATTACCCGGCCCGATGATGCCGTCTTGGGTACGGTTCCGGGGGTGATGGGTTTACACGCGCTCCAGGATTGGCCGGAAGCGCAAACAATACCGGGGTTGGTTATCTATCGTTACGATGCCCCCTTATTTTTTGCTAATGCGGCCGACTTTAAACGTCGCGCTCTCAGTGCCATTGCCCGGGAGACAAAACCGGTAGAATGGTTTGTTTTGAATACGGAGGCCCTTGGGGAATTGGATAGTACAGCCGTGGAGATCCTTGAGGAATTAGCGGCAGAATTATCAAGACAGGGTATAGTTTTCGCCCTAGCGAGGGTTAAACACGATCTGTACTTAGAATTGCAACGTTCCCGCTTGTTAGATAAAATTAGCGAGGAGAGGATTTACTATACTTTGCCGGCGGCGATCGAAGCTTTTAAAAATCGTTAACTGATGCCAAGCTGAATATTTTCTAGAATTTTATTCCTCTCCAGAGACTTCCAATGACTCTGCCAGTGAATTATCTTCAATTTCTATCTCATCAATTGTATCATCAGTTAAGCCCAACTCTTTCTTGGCGAACACGCGCCTTGCACGACGATCAAGAATTTTGATAATATTGGTTCTATCTTGTTTAATTGCATCAATGTCTTCTTTTTGTATCAACACCATATAGTATCTCGATACTTCCATCATTCGATAAGCATATTGAAAAGCGTCTCTAGTAAATTCACCAGTAGTCACAATCATAACTACGTCAGACCCTGTTACGAAGGTCATACCAACTTCTTTGGCTAATACTTCTACATCTACTCGCTTTGTATTTTTACACTGAATTTGCCAACGATGATAAACAAAGCGGTCTGATGCTGCCAGAACATCTACTTCACCCTGTCCAGTTTCATAGTCTCTTTTCCGCCATTTTGTGAATCTAAGACTGGTTAGACGAATCATCCAAATCGCCAGCAGTTCAAGAGCTTTACCTTTAATATGTTTATCGGGATTATCTAGGTCATTAACAACATCTTCAAAACTTCGATTTAGCTCGGTTTGGGAGATTTCTGTAATATCGGATATAGATTGTAATAATCTAGATAACAGTTCCATCTGTGATTTTTCGGTCAGCTTAACAAGATTAGGTTTCGCTCCTCGTCCGCTGGTCGTTTTCTCAGTTGCAATTAAGCCGACTTTTACTAAAGGTTGAATAATATCCTGAACAAAAGATTTCGAGGGGAATCGTATTTTATAAACACTGGTGGCGTATCTGGTAATTTTATTCCACTCGGTTAGCTCAGTAATCGCCATCTGAAGCATAGCCAGTAAAAAATATTTTTGTTCGGAACTAAGAGTATAAAGCTCGTCAATATAGTCTCGATCGAGTTCCAATAGATCATAGACTCGATCCCAGTTAATCTCATAACTTTTCTCTAGGACTTTAGCTTCTTGTAACCATTGTCTCATGGTACTAACATAAGTACAATTGGTCGAGAGTGAATACCCCATTTCTTGAAGTTCGTAAGCGATGATTTCTAGCTGGGGTTTATCTCCCCTGCTATTAATCGCTTCTATCGCTTTTATTAGGGACATTCCAGTTAGGTTAACAAGAATATGGCGAGCAAAAATTGTGAAAACTGTCTCACTATCTTGTTGATTGTCTAATATTTCATGAGCGATATCCGTGAGTCGATACTGCCAATCATCACCATCAATTGATTCAACCAACTTATAAGCACGAAGGGAAAGAAATGTATTCATGGCAAGTTTGCCACGATTCTCTCCTTTCTGTAGATCGTTTTGGCTGGAATGGCCAGCATAATAACGTTTAGCAATCTCATCCTGAAGCACCCGACGATCAGGAAGACAATCAGAACAAAGTTGTACTAATTCAGATACTTGAAATTGCTTAGGAGAAAACTGGTCGCCGTAGGTAAATCTGATGATTTTTTTGTCTGTCATACTATTATCGCTGGCAGGAAACAAATCTAACTGAACAAAAGGTTTTTGAGTATCCATGGTCAAGCTTTTGTCAGAACAATCCTTAGCCAGTTCTAAGGCTCGTGCTTTCAGAGTTTTTCTATCTTTTATAGGAGCTACGACTAAAGGAGCATCTTGTTCAAATCGAAACTGCGACGCTATCATATAATCTTCATTTAATTCAAACGCTAACCAACGACGATCAAGGGTTTCAGCTACTCGTCCTGTCATGTTTGAACCAGCAAAAGGATCGAGAACTAAATCACCAGGCTCAGTACAGAGACTAATAACAAATTCGGGTAAAGCTTGCGGAAATCTAGCAGGATGGGGTTTCACCCCTTCTTCCTTACATCTTCTTTGATAGTAATCATTAGATGCCGTGTTAGAAGCAGATATAACATTTACTGGCTGCCCTAAATCATTCTCTAAAATCCAGTTGAACTCTCCCAGGACTGGACTACCTATAGACGCGCCTCTTTCCTGAATAGAATCAGTAATAATATTTGGGGGAATAGCTCCTCCTCGGTCATTCTGAAATTTAGTAGAAATATCATGTCCTGACGGACGCAGTTTTGCCTCATAGCCATTTTTAATCAGGTTTTTCATTGCCTCGCTATAAGGCCGTAAAACTCTCTTATTATTTGCTTTCGGGTGCGGCTCCTTCGATAACCACCAAACGGTATTGACAGCATCCTTAACTCGTTCCCTCCTGACTGTCACCCATTCTGCGGGGGTAGGAAGTTTGGCTGGATTATACCAAAAAAGTTCTTGGGCGAGAAAAAAACCTAGTCCACCTGCTAATCTCGGTTTACAAAGTTCTATAACTAACTCGAAATGATACAGAGAACGCACGGGAAAACCTTTAAGCCAACTACCACCAATATCTATAACTAGGGAGCCTTTGGGCTTGAGAATACGATAAAATTCACCAGCAAATATTTTAAACCATTCAACGTAATCATCAGCGTCCACATTGCCATACTCTTTTTTTCTTACTAAGGCAAAGGGTGGGGAAGTACAAATCAAATCGACACTCTCATCCGGCAACTCCCCCATCAGTGTCAGACTATTACCCAAATAAGCGGAACCAAGCCGAGTCTCATAATAGGGATTTCGGCTGATTTTGATTAAACCATCGTACTCAGTAACAATTGGCACTACTTTATTTTCTAGCTATTTTTCCTAACTTCTAACCCTGATTATCGGTCAGGGGTCGATGTTTCTCAATCAAATTGATCGCCTGGGTGACACTTTCCGGGAAAATTACCACTAAACCACCCTCAGAAACCGTGCTTAAAGCCTTCTCTAAAGCTTCCGTTTCATCGAGAATAACTTCCGGACGCAAACTGCCATTTTCTTCGCTAATTCCCCGGAGAATTAAATCGGCCACTTCCCCCCGGCGGCGACCGCGAGTATCGTTATCTTCCTTAACAATAATTCGATCGAACATAAGCGCCGATAATTTCCCTAATAAAATTAAATCATCATCACGTCGATCGCCCGGCCCCCCAACCACGCCGACTTTTTCCCCGGACCAATTGCCGACAAAACCGCCGACGGCTTCGTATCCGGCGGGATTATGGGCATAATCGATTAAAGCGTGATGGTGTCCCAAGTCAAACAGGTTCATCCTACCGGGGGTCTGGGCCACGGAAGGTTTAAAAGTCCGCACCCCTTGGCGAATTAACTCGATATCGATACCATGCACAAAAGTGGCTAAACAGGCGGCCAGGGCGTTAGCAATCATAAAAGGAGCCATTCCCTGCATAGTCACGGGAATATTGACCGCTTCCTCGATTCTCAGCGTCCATTCTCCCTCTAGAATCGACAGATAGCCATTCTCATAAATGGCGGCCATGCCACCGCGACGGATATGGTCGTGAATAATCGGGTTATCGGGACTCATGGAAAAATAAGCGACTCTTCCCTTGACTTTTTCGGCCATACTAACGGTCAAGGGATCATCGGCATTTAAAACCGCGTAACCCTCGGCGCTAACCACCTCGGCCACAACGCTTTTTACCTTCGCCATTTGTTCGATGGTGTCGATATCACCGATACCCAAATGGTCGGCGGCCACATTTAACACCACCCCCACATCGCACTGATTAAAGGCTAAACCCGATCGCAGGATACCACCCCGGGCCGTTTCTAATACGGCAATCTCCACCGTGGGATCCTTCAAAATCATACTGGCACTGTAGGGACCGGTGTTATCGCCCTTTTCTACCAGATAATCATCGATATACACGCCGTCCGTCGTGGTAAATCCGACTACTTTCCCCGTTTGTCGGCAAATATGAGAAATTAAGCGGCTAGTGGTGGTTTTGCCGTTAGTTCCCGTAATGGCCAGAATCGGCACGCGACTGGGAGTCCCGGGGGGGAATAACATATCGATAACTGGGGCGGCGATATTGCGGGGTAAACCGCGACTGGGGGCGACGTGCATCCGAAAACCGGGAGCGGCGTTGACTTCTACGATTACCCCGTCCACTTCTTTCAGGGGTTTGCGGATATCATCTGTGACCACATCGATACCGGCAATGTCCAAACCGATTAATTTTGCCACTCTTTGGGCGATCCAGACGTTTTCGGGGTGAATTTCGTCGGTACGATCCACAGCGATGCCGCCGGTGCTTAAATTAGCCGTGGCCCGCAGATAGGCGATCTCTCCGTGGGCTAAAATGCTGGTTAATTCATAGCCCTGTTTCTCTAGCACATTAAGGGCGGTTTTGTCAATAGTTATTTTAGTTAAAACGTTGGCATGACCGTCACCCCGGTTGGGATCTTGATTAGTAATTTCGATTAATTCTTCTATAGTTGAGCGCCCATCACCGACGACGTGAGCGGGAATCCGTTCGGCCACGGCGGCGACTTTACCATTTATGACTAAAATTCGGTGATCACTGCCTTTATAATACCTTTCTACGATCACGCTGCGGGTTTTCGAGGCGGCACTGGCTAGATCATAAGCTTCCTCTGCTTCCTGTTGAGTTTTAACATCGATGCTGATGCCCCGGCCGTGGTTGCCATCGAGGGGTTTAATCACGATGGGAAACCCTCCCACTTCCTCGATTGCCGCTGACAACTCATCCAAGTATTGAATCACCGTACCCCGGGGGACTGGAATCCCACCATCCTTGAGGATAGTTTTTGTGCCTTCCTTGTCACAGGCCAACTCAACGGCTAAAATCCCCGAAAAACTGCTTAAAGTGGCTTGAATGCGCTTTTGGTGAACGCCATAGCCCAATTGCACCATGGCACGAGCGCTCAGGAGTAACCAGGGGATATTTCTAGCTTGTGCTTCTTTGACGATGGTTTCTGTACTCGGACCGAGGGAGGCATTATTGCATAAATCGCGTAAATCGGCTAAATCTTGGGCTAATTCTTGCTTAGGATAGGTTCCCGTATCGACAATCGATTGACACAACCGCACGGCAGCTCGACCCGCATAACGTCCCGCTTGCTCCTCAACGTATTCAAACACCACGTTATAGACTCCGGGGGTGGAGGTGCCTCTCGTGCGACCAAACCCGACGGGAGTTCCTGCCAATTCCTGCAATTCTAGGGCGATATGTTCGATGATGTGGCCCATATAAGTGCCAGTGCGGACTCGTTCAAAGAAACCGCCGCGATAACCGGGGGAGCAGTAATGTTCGACTAAACTGGGGAGAACGTCGATTAATCCCTCGTAAAAGCCGGGGATTTCATTCGATGGCTTCTCTGCGAGATCTTCGAGATCCAGACGCATAACAATGAGCTTGTCGCGACGAATACTCCAGTAGTTGGGACCGCGCAGGGTTTGGGTTCTGAGAATTTTCATGATGCTGGTGTTCGCTGTTGAGAAGCACAAAGAAGCCGTTGTTTATTGTCTGGTTTTCTGAGAGCGGTAAACTGTTCATCGTGAACAGTTTTTCAGGAGTTTTTTTACCCCAATTTAGGGATCACTTGCTGTTTTTTGAGATGATAGCCATCACCGTAGGCCAGAATATGTACCCGCAGATTATGCAGACTCAGGGGTTCGTTAGCGGTGACGTGATGGTGGTTGGTGTGGGACATTTCCCTAGCATTAATTACCGTCACTGTACCGCAGCCGATTACTGTCATCGTGCCATCCCGTTCAAACATAGCGCAGGTATCCTCATCAATGCCAATTCCTAAACGTTCGGGATAACCGGAGATAGCACTCATTAACCGAGCCATGCGGTTGCGATTGTGGAAGTGTTGATCGACAATGACTTCAGGAATGAGACCTAATCCCATGGCCATATCCACTAGGGCCCGATTGGGTGCTTCCCCACTGCTGCCCCCGGCAATCATGTGATGACCCATAACGGCAGCCCCGGCGCTAGTTCCGGCCAGGGTTAATTCTCCCTGTTGCACTCTTTGTCTGATTCTTTCCATCAGGGGAGTATCGGAGAGCAAACCGCATAAACGCAGCTGGTCGCCTCCGGTCATAAATACACCTGTACACTCTTCGATGTAGGCTTGAAATTGGGGGTCTTCTCCCTGTACGCGATCACGAATATCGATAACTTTGACGTATTTTGCCCCCATTTCCTCGAAAATCTTCTGATAGCGATCGCCGATTAAAACCGGTTCTCTGGAAGCGGAGGGAACAATAGCGATCACTGCTTCGCTACCCCCAGCGCGATTCCAAAAGGTATGCAGTATCTCTTTACCGTGGACTTTATCCTCGGCACCTCCAATGACTAAAATCGCCGTTTTGAGAGATACGGGGGTAGGATTTTGGTGGTGTTGGGTTTCTAGCTCGATGATCATGTCACTGAACGAATAGACATTTTTAGGGATGGAAGGTTTTTCGGGAAGATGGACAGGTATCTTGATCTTATTTTCCCTGAACGGTTGATGGAAAAAAATGCGGTTTAGGAATATTTTTCGGGACATCAAGCAATAGTAGAGGCGATTTTAGCAATTTTCTTCGATCCACTGGCAATGACGGACTGTTAGTTAACTTTTAGTCTAGGCTAGACTTCGATCACTCAAGCTAGAGCCAGAAAAACCCCTAGACAGTACAGGATAGTCTATCATGTTATTGAGATAGACTAGCGCCAAATTAGCAAGATTTTAACCGATCGAACCGTGACAAAATGATACATTAAACACTATCCCAGTCTAGGCCTTAATTTTCCCCGTGCAGTTTGACATTATTACTCTCTTTCCCGATTTTTTTACTTCACCGCTGCAGTCAGGGTTGTTGGCAAAAGCTCTCGAACGCGACATCGCTAGGGTAAATTTGGTCAATCTCCGGGATTTTGCCCACGATAAACACCGTCGCGTCGATGATGAACCCTACGGTGGTGGTGTGGGAATGTTATTAAAACCAGAGCCAATTTTTGAGGCGATCGAGTCTTTAGAAATTTTACCACCCCGGGAGATCGTGCTGATGACTCCCCAGGGGGAACCTCTCAATCAAGCTTTACTGAAAACTTGGGCCAGTAGTTATCAGCAGTTAATTCTCATCTGTGGCCATTATGAAGGGGTAGATGAGCGGGTTTGTGAGCATTTGGTGACTAGAGAGGTATCTTTAGGGGATTTTGTCCTAACTTGTGGGGAAATCCCAGCTTTAGCGATTATTAACGGGGTGATGCGGTTGTTACCCGGTACAGTAGGTAAGGTAGAATCGTTGAAATTGGAGAGTTTTGAGGCAGGTTTATTGGATTATCCCCAATATACCCGGCCGCCAGTCTTTCGCAGTTGGCAAGTGCCGCCGGTTTTGCGATCGGGTAATCATCAGGATATCGCTGATTGGCGCTATCAACAACAACTCGATCGCACTAAGGAACGTCGTCCAGATCTCTGGCAAAAATGGCTAGAGGAACAGGATTAATCGCCAAAAATGCTCCTGTGGGCATGATGAATTATAAATGATAAATTATGAATATAGCGTTTCCTAAGCTAGTGAGGTACACCTATTTTTCTTCCCTTTTGTCTCTTGCCTAAAACCCATAACTCTTGTACCTCAGCAGACTGAAAACCGCTATATATAGTTTTCTCGACTGTCTCAAGAAACCCGTTTTCTTGTAATAAATATTAATTTCTGTTACAGGGGTATTGAAAAATTCGGGATTGTTGGGCTAAAACTGTTAGCAATAAACCTTTGCGGTTAACGTCATGACTTCTACCCTTTTGCCGAGCTTTCCTGCTATTGACGATGTTTTGTTCAATTTTGCTCAATCTGATGGCTTGAGTCAAGCTAATCGGGTGGATAGTGCGAGAAATCAGCGTTTAACCGCTACCGTAGTTTTCCTCGATGCTGGTGTTAGCGATTATCAAAGTCTCCAAGCTGGGGTAATTCCAGAAGTCGCCACGGTTATTCTCTCTCCCAATCAAGACGGAATCGAACAAATATCCGCTTTTTTACCACAAAATCCCCAGATTACCACCATTCACCTCTATTATTAAATCGGTGCGTTACGCTATCGCGCTTCACCCCTAAGAGTAAGCGGACAACTCAAATGAACCAAACAACAGCCAATTATGATGAACCCTGGAAAGAAGCATTAAGCGAGTATTTTGAAGCGTTT
>NZ_JAQMSY010000058.1:0-12364 GCF_028329095.1 Microcystis sp. CS-574 | reverse complement strand
TCCACCTAGGGCCATGAAGGCGCAGGGGAAGAGTAGTAAACCAGACCAACCGATGAAGACGAAACGGTCTCTTTTGAGCCAGTCATCGAGAGCATCAAACAGCCCTCTTTCTGGGGCGCGTCCGACAGCAATGGTCATGGGTATTTTTCCTCTTGCTTAACTGAAATCACGGGCAAGATTTCTTAACTTTTTTGAGTCTGGGATTACTCCCATTGTCTTATAAGATGGCGCGATCGATTGACTGGATTAGCTTAACTAAACTAGCTGCGATCGCTCGTTAATCCTCACAAACTGTAAAAGATTAACGTTTCTTAAACTAGCACAAGCTAGACAATAATTTCGAGTTCGGTAAGACTTTGGTTCCTTGCGGCCTCTATCTACCTTTAACTATTATTAGCAAAAAATTACAAATCTATACAACTTGACTCATAATTGATTTTTTATACACACAAAAACTTTTTTGTCAATGAGTATTTATATTCATTTTTTTAATTGATCGCCATTCCCAATCCTCTAGGGGTTGCTCTAGCAATTGACAATCAAAGCATTCCTCGGCGGCGGTTTTCAGGGTAGCGATAATTGTCTCTAGGGTCAAATCTGGGGCTAAATTGAGCTTTTGAGGGGCAGCACTGGCGAAAACTTGCTCAAACAGCGAATTATCTTGCTCTAACACCATCGAACCATGTTGGAGAACCGAGGAACCCCGTTGCAGTTGGGCGCTCCCAATAAATTTATTTCCCCAATTATCGACTAAATCCGCACCGGTGGCTGTACCGAAACAGTTAGCAGAATGGATATATCCCCGGCCGGCAGCACCGTAGGACAATTCTAGACCGAGATTTTGCCAGCCTGTGATTAAAAATTGACAGATTTGACAGTAAACTTTCCTAACATTCCCCTTCATCCCCGAATTTACCACCATATAAGTCAAATCCCCCTGATGTAGTACGGCCCGGCCACCAGTAGGACGACGAACTAGGGAGATTTTTTGACCTTGCCAAGTCAAATCACGCCAAAAATCGGGATATTGCCGTTGATGATAGCCCAAGGAAATAGCCGGGGGCGACCATTGATAAAAACGCAGAGTCGGGGGATGATGACCACAACGGTGTTGTTCTAGTAACCAAGAATCGATCGCCATTTGTAGCTCTGCCGATGAGATAATTGGAGGGATATAACGCCAAATTTTAGCTGCCACCAAAGGATTCTCGTAACATTTCATCATTATTATCTGCTACCGTCGCCACGAGAGTAATTGCTCGGGAAATCTCCCCGGGAGACAAATCGGCCACCGTACGCTGAGAAATCACCACCACCTGCTCATTCATAATGGCAAAATGAGATTCAAAGGTTTCGGCACAATTCATCGCTAATAACTTGCGGGTTAATCCCAATTCATCCTGAACAGGCAATTTCAGCACAGAAGACCACACCGTGAGAAAATCATCATCGCTTTCCCCAGTTAACTGCACAAATACCTCAACGCTACCATACTGGAACTTCCACAGATAACCTTTTTCTGTATGTTGTACCATAGCAGTATCATTCTGCTGCAGAGTAGAAATAACCATTTCAATCATTTCTTGGTGACTGCTCGTACTAGCCAGAAATTCATCGGTCATTGACTCTATTGCTTCTGAAGTCGCTAAACTTTCTGTGGTCATAAAAATTCCCTGAACTCGATCGATCACAATCTTATCCCAAGAGAAAAGTAAAAAGTCAAAAAAATCGGGGAAAATACTGGTTACAACCCAGCACTGACGATATTTTTCAGCAGTCTGGATGGTAGAATATTGATTGCTGGTCTGTACCTGAACCAGAAGCCAGTATCATTACCTTGCCACCAAATTTCAGAAAAGAGGCTCTCAAAATGTCCTTGGCTGAACTCAAATCTCAAATCCAGGAACTTTCAAAAATTGACAAGCTGCGACTAATGCAATTCTTGGCCACTGAGCTTGTCAAAGAAGAGAACGGAGACTTTTTTGTAGAAGGTCAAGAGTACCCAATCTGGTCTCCCTATGGCTGTTCTGAAGCGGCCAACACCTTAATGAACCTTCTGGCTACAAAACAAAAAGAACAGAATGCTTGATGGTCAAAAATTTCCCTACAAAATTATTGACACCAGTTCCAGCATGGTTGACCGAATGCCATATGTGCCTATAACGCTGGGTCTGAATGGGCGCTCCTTAAACACCGAAGGTTTGATTGATACGGGAGCAAGTGTCAACGTTCTACCCTACGAGTTGGGCCTACAACTAGGCTTTATCTGGGAGAATGAAAATCTTTCGGTTATCTTGGCTGGGAACTTAGCCCATTGTCAAGCTCGTGCCGTCGTTGTTGAAGGCCAAGTTAACCCATTCCCCACCGTTAATCTAGCATTTGCCTGGACTCAAGCTCCTAGTACACCTTTAATTTTGGGGCAGGCTAATTTCCTTTTTGAGTTTGATGTTTGTTTTTCCCGTTCGCAGTCTGAATTTGCAGTTCGCCCCAGAACGGTTGTATAAAAAGGGGTGAGCTACGGTCTAACTATCCGCTTGCACAGCGACCGTATGAAACTCATTAAGATTTTAGCTAGGTGGACAAGCTTCTAGCTTGATTTCTGGGGAAGTCTGCGGAACGATAACCGAACAATCTCTAATCCCAATTACTCAAAATTTTATGAAGCATTTGAGTAAACACCTAACTTGATCGATGACAATGGCTCTATCCCGTTCTAGCTGTCAATAATTATGCAAAGTCTTTTTCAACGTTCCCTAACTGAGACCAATTCTGGGGAAGAAGATACCCGTAGTCGTATTCTACAGGCCGCTTTACGTTTATTTGCCGCTAAGGGTTATGAAGGAACCACGACCAAAGACCTAGCAGGAAAAGCAAATGTGGCAGAAGGAACTTTATTTCGTTATTTTCCCAACAAAAAGGCGATTTTAATCGAAGTGGCCACTAGGGGATGGGTGGACATTCTCACCGACTTGCTGACGGAATTGAGCGAAATGGGCAGTTATAAAGCGGTAGCGCAGGTGATGCGACGTAGGGTGTTGAGAATGCGAGAAAATAGCGATTTATTGCGAGTTTGTTTTATAGAGGCACAATTTCACCCCGAATTAAAAGAGCGGATTCAATCGGAGGTAATTGCTAAAATGACCGATGTGGCTGAGGCTTTTTTTCAAACAGCGATCGATCGTGGTATCTATCGTCCCATGAATCCGAAAATTGTAGCCCAGGTTTTTCTAGGAATGTTCGCAATTGCCGGTTTTTCTAGTGAAACTATTTTAGATAGTAATGCTTCCCCCTTAGCTTTACAAGAAATGGCCGAAGGTATTGCCGAAATTTTTCTGAATGGAGTGTTAGTTAAGTAGTCGTGCAAAATTAATTTCCTAGTCGAGACTCCGAGACTCCGAGACAGCTAATCTAAGGATAGGCGGTTAAAATCCTTTTTAGCTTACTTAAGTAGGGTTTACGGCAAAAAGTTTATTGGTGGGGTTAGGAGTCGGTCGTCAGGAGTCAGTAGCCGGTCGTCGGGAGGGGAAGTAAGAATAACAGAATGACCTCTTTAACTTAGACAATGGTGAAGTAAAAGTCGTTAACAATATCCCAGAATTACTCGAATTATCTATAGATAATCCCAATAAATTTAAAGAACACATGGACAGAGGAGATTTTGAGCGTTGGCTGGATAATATAGAGATAGGAGAAACAGAACTAGCAAATATAGCTCAGGCAACTCGAGAGAAGAATGATGATGAGCGCCTACATTATTTTCTCAGAGAATGCTGTCTAGTCTTGATTGAGAGAAACCCTTAATATTTCCTAACAAAAACTTGATTTGATCGCCAACTACCTGCAAGATAAAGAAAGAACGAATGAGATAGGAATTTACAAGGGGATAAAAATTAAAATCTTTCTGATTTCAAGCTACCAACGACCAGCGCTAGTCACTGATAACTGATAACTGAAAACTGAAAACTGAAACCTGATAACTGAAAACTGAAAACTGAAACCTGATAACTGATAACTGATAACTGATAACTGAAATGACTCGATCCTATTTTGCTACCACCGCTAGGGGACTAGAAGAAATTGCCGCTAGGGAATTAGAATTCCTAGGGGCCAAAGAAGTGAAACCAGTATTCACCGGAGTCCATTTTCAGGGGGATATCTCCCTACTCTATCGAGTCAATCTTTGGTCAAGAATTATTTTTCGGGTTTTGGTTCCCATTGCCGAAATTCCCTGTGGGGATGGGAAGGAACTGTATGATGGTATTCAAGCCATTGATTGGCGAGATTATCTCAGCAGTGAGGAAACTTTAGCGGTACAATGTACGGGAACGAATGATCGCCTCAATCACACCCATTACACCGCTTTAAGCATCAAAAACGCTATTATCGACCAACAGCGTCAACAGGGCAATCCCCGTTCTTTTGTGGATACAGAAAACCCCGACCTGCAAATTAACGCTCATATCGAGAAAAATCGCTGTGTGCTTAGTTTAGATAGTTCTGGCCACAGTTTACATCGTCGCGGGTATCATCGG
The DNA here is from genome assembly GCF_028329095.1 of Microcystis sp. CS-574. Classification (NCBI taxonomy): domain Bacteria; kingdom Bacillati; phylum Cyanobacteriota; class Cyanophyceae; order Chroococcales; family Microcystaceae; genus Microcystis; species Microcystis sp. CS-574. The sequence continues at coordinate 7,832 of NZ_JAQMSY010000058.1, read as the reverse complement.
GCCATGGGAGTCGCACCTCTGAAAGAAAGTCTTGCCGCTGCTTTGGTAGAATTATCAGCATGGCAGGATGATATGGTGCTTTTGGACCCTTTCTGTGGTTCGGGAACCATTGTCATCGAAGCGACGTTAAAAGCTTTAAATATTGCCCCCGGTTTATCCCGTTCCCAGTTCGGATTCCAGAAATGGCCAGACTATCAACCGGATTTATGGCAATCTTTGCTTCAGGAAGCTAAAGAAAAACAAAAATTTCAGCTAAATGCGCCAATTTATGCTAGTGATGCCGATTACGAGGTTTTGCATCAGGCCGAGGATAACGCCTATTTTTGTCAAGTGCAGGACTATATTAATTTTAGCTTGCAAAGCATCACCGACTTAGAACCGACGAGCGATCGAGGGATTATTCTCTGTAATCCCCCTTACGGCAAAAGATTGGGCAATACCGAAGAATTAGGGGCCTTATATAAATCCTTCGGTGATGTCTTAAAACAGAGGTTTAAGGGTTGGACAGCCTATATTTTATCGGGAAACAAAGAACTGACTAAACAAATCGGTCTGCGTTCTTCCCGTCGCACTCCCTTGTATAACGGTTCTTTGCCCTGTACCCTCTTAAAATATGAGTTGTATTAAGCTAAGACGCATTTAAGCCGCTTATTCTTAGATTAGTCGAATCTCCCCCCATCCCTTTACTCTTGCCTCTTGCCTTTTGCCTCTTGCCTCATCTCAACCAGTAATTTAAATTCGCGGGCAGTTTAACTACATCAAAACCTTGAGACTGTCAAGAGCTAAATGAACATTTTGACGAACTGAGGCAGCGGAAGTGTGTAGATCCAGACGTTCAGCATCGGTCAAACGCACTTCCAGAATACTTTCCACACCCCGACATCCTAGGCGACAGGGAACCCCCAGATAGACATCCTGTAAACCGTATTCACCCTTAAGATAGGCTGCCGCCGGCAGTAAACGGGATTGATTTCTCAATATCGTCTCGACCATGGTACAGGCAGAGGAAGCAGGGGCATAATAAGCGCCGCCAGTTTGCAGTAATTTGACGATTTCAGCCCCACCGTTGCGAGTTCTCTCCACTAAACGATTAATCGTTATCTCGTCCATTAATTCGGTAATCGGCACACCACTGACGGTACAGTAACGGGGTAGGGGCAACATTAAATCACCGTGACCACCCAAAACCATAGCATGAACGTCGGCGGTACTAACCCCCAATTCCATGGCGATAAAGGTTTGTAAACGGGAAGAATCGAGGACTCCGGCCATTCCCATCACTCTTTGGGGGGGTAAACCGGTCGATTGCCAGACTAGATAGGTCATCACATCCAGGGGATTAGTGATGACAATAAAAATGGCTTCCGGAGAATACCTGAGGCATTTAGTGGCGGCCTCGACGACAATTTTGGCGTTAACATTCATGAGATCATCGCGACTCATGCCCGGTTTTCTGGCTAATCCGGCCGTAATCACGACAATATCCGAGCCTGCCGTGTCTTCGTAGTTATTAGTGCCGATAATCTCGCTGTCGTGCAGTTCTATACCCTGAGCTTCCATCAAATCTAGGGCAATACCCTGGGGCAAACCATTGACGATATCGAGGAGAACCACATCGGCGAGGTTTTTTTCGGCGATGCGTTGGGCCAGGGTGCGTCCGACGTTGCCAGCACCAATAACCGAGACTCGGGGCGATTGACAGGGGATGAGTGTATCGTAGAAGTCAACCATGGTTTATGGATGAGGCAATTCCTCATCAGGCGGGTTCCAGTTGTTCGAGCTTTAGCCACACACTGGGGGTGGGAACACAGAATTTAATCAAAGCATAATCATCTTTTACATCCAAGACTTCTGCTGTCGAGTCGAACATATAACTGGGTAAACGGCGATCGCTGGCTAGGGCTTCGAGGCTATTTTCTAGGTTTCCCGTCACCACGCGGACTAAAGCTCCTTTCTTAATTGTAGCTGCCATGTTTTTCTCGTTGAATTTGCTGGGAGTTTCCCCCATAAATTGTTACATATTCGGGCAGACCTCTGACAAGAGCTTTTTTCAGTCATCGGTTTACTGATGACTAATACCAAAGGCCGAATCTAAAACCTAATTGGTTAGGCTCAAAGCTTTGATGTACTTAGGTGGCTGGTTATAATTAAATTAAAAATGGATTTTAGGTTCGATCCCCCCCCTTATTAAGGAGGGTGCCGATCCCCCCTTAGTCCCCCCTTAATAAGGGGGGCATCTGAAAGTTTTCAATACCTACCTACTTAGTTTTTACCCTTGTTTTTAGGTGGGAGAATTGCCAGATTCTTTCTTGTGCATGAGTGCCTGTCGCCCCTTGCCTTTAGAAACTAATAACTGATTCCGGGCTGATGGCTTTTTGGCTTAAGATAAAGTTTAGCCCTCGATCGAGTTCTCGTGTTTTCATGGTTTTACAACTGCGCGTCTATGTTCCCGAACACCCTCTGGTTAAGCATTGGCTGGCGATCGCCCGCGATCAAAATACCCCCTCGGTACTGTTTAAAACAGCGATGACGGAACTAGGGCGCTGGTTAACCTACGAAGCAGCCAGGCAATGGTTGCCGACCCTGGAAACTAGCGTTAAAACCCCTCTAGCGGAATGTCCCGCTACTTTTATCGATCCTAGCGTACCGATCGCCGTAGTCCCGATTTTACGCGCAGGATTAGCCCTGTTGGAAGGGGCGCAAAGTCTTTTACCCCTAGCTAGTACCTATCATCTCGGTTTAGCCAGAAATGAGGAAACCCTGGAGGTGAGTTGTTATTTAAATAAATTACCGGCTAGTTTTGATCCAGCCACGAGAGTGTTAATTCTGGAACCGATGTTAGCCACGGGGGGATCAATTTCAACGGCAATGGCAGAAATTACCAGCAGAGGCGTTGATCCTGCCCTAATTCGCCTGATTTCCGTGGTGGCTGCCCCGCCGGCTTTACAGAAATTGAGTCAGAATTATCCCAGCTTGAACATCTATACGGCTATTATCGATGAAGGATTAAATAGCCGCGGTTACATCGTGCCGGGGTTGGGCGATGCCGGCGATCGAGCTTTTGGAACCTATTAGGAGAAAAATGGATTATGAGTCAGCGAGATGGGTTTGCGGGCGGTTTTTTGGCTGGTGCGATTGTCGGTGGTTTAGTGGGCGGTGTTTTGGGGACAGTGTTGGCTAATCGCAGCCGTCGCGCTTTAGCAGATGGTGATAATCAGTCTTTTTTGGAGGAGATCCGCAATGGGCGCTTGACTCCAGAGGAAGGTATGGAAATGGCCCGCCGCAGTTTAGAAGATAAAATTGCCCAGTTAAATCTAGCGATCGATGATGTGCGTCAACAGTTAGGATCGGTACAGGAAAACGGCAGCGATCATTAAATAGGGTTGGCTGAATAAATCTCAAAACCTTTATATAACTTTGAGTTAGGGATAGGTATAGCCGCTTCTTAAAAGTTGCCAAACATTAATCAAATCAAGGAGAATTTATTCTCAATTATCAAAATTGAGACAGTTTGTGCCGCTTAAATAAAGAGATTTTGATAACTAAATTAAAGCATATCTAAAGAGTTTTGAGTTAAGAGTAAAACTTCAAGTTTTCATTCAGAATATAGCGTTTCTTAAGCTAGTGAGGTACACCTATTCTTCTTTCCTTTCGTCTAAAGCCCATAACTTTTGTACCTCAGCAGACTGAAAAAAGCTATAGTTTAAGAGTCATGAGAAGAAAAACATGGGGAAAAAAAGCAAAAAAAAAGTTAGCGGACAAAGAAGAGGTGGTCGAGTAAATGGGATGGGAGGAGTGAGATATTCCGATAAAAAAAGATTCGTAGAATTCATCAAAAAAGGAAATTGAGAAACTTTTTATGAAGTGGTAAAAGTTTTTTATACAAAAATCATTAAAGAATGGGTGGAAGCGGGGAATAAAGAGGAGGATTTTCGAGAAAAGGGTCGAAAGATTGTCCTGATTCTCGATAATGCTAGTGTTCACAAAAAAACGGATGTTGTTGGTAAAATTGCTGAAAATATGCCCAACTTAATTTTAGAGTGTTTACCCGCATATAGCCCAGATTTAAATATCATTGAATTGCTCTGGCACTCGACAAAAGAATTTATCGCTCATCGACTTTTTAAATCAGTTGAAGAATTAGAATCTCTTTTACATCAACTTTATAAATGAAGGAGGTCTAATTATTAAGTGGGATCGCAAGTTGAAAAACAAGGGTAATTCTGTTAACGCAATTTAAATTACGAACAGCTTACTGCACACTTAAAACTCAAATCTGATAACTGATAACTGATAACTGATAACTGATAACTGATAACTGTCTTACTCGGCCTTTACCAAACCCTGAGAGCGAATACAGGCCTGTTCCCAGCGACAATCGGGATTAACTTCCACTGGTTTGAGTCGCGCCCAGATTTCGCCTTGATCATCGGCATAAAAACTATCGATAATAGCAGGAATACGAGTACCAAAAGGTTCAGTAATCAGGACAGAATCGGTCAGATTAAATACTTCGCCATTAGCTCCCGTCGCTTTTTCGATGACGGGAATTTCTGCTTTGGGAATCGGTTTTCGGAATGGAGGAGCCGAATCGAAACGGGGACGGAGAGGAGATTTTATCTCACTACTGGCTGATTTTACCGTTTCCTCGGCTGGTTTTTCCTCAATTATTTCTGGAGGGGTTTCTGGAGGTTTGGGGGGTACTGCAGCCCTAGAACCCTTTTTAATAATTTGTAGAGGTTGTAGGGGAGGAGTGGTTTTAATTGGCTCTTCGGGAGGTTCAGGGGTGCTAGGGGTTTTCTTCGGGGGACGTGGCATGATACGACAAGGAAAATAAAAACTATAGGATTATTGAAGCATATCGAGCCGCTAACCCGCTCGACCAGTGCTTGTGTCAATTTTGCTGTGGCTAATTCTTCCCTGGATCCGGGCCAGATACCCCGCACTATAGCTATCTAGGAATTAGTCGATTCCCCTCTCCTCTCCAACTTATTGAAAAAACTTCTCATTAAGTATTGACAAAAATTCCTAATAAGCTTATGGTTATTTATAGTGTTCTCCTCTTAAGGATCGGCAGTGGAACCGCGCGGCAGTCTCTAACAATGCGGTTCCCATTTTTTTTTGGAACGATAGAAGGCTTTTAACGTCTCTAAACTTCTAGGTTTCCTCATCCTTTGGCTTTTATGAACGATAATTCCGACCTGTACCTCGATCATCTCACCCATGCGGATACTGTCATCACTGCTGAAATTGTCGAGCATGAGAGTCAATCAACAGATGAGACAGATTGGGCAGCTCTATCCTCTCATTTACGTCAACAAAATCAAGAATTACAAGCGGAGATCTGGCGACGGGAGCAAGCTCTGGCGGAACTGCGATCGCGGTTAGCCGAGCAACATCGTCGCTGGCAAAGTTGCGATACCCTAATCCAGCAGCAAAACGAGGAACTGCAATACGAAAAGCAACAATTACAGCGAGCTTTAGGAGAAATCGAACAGTATCGTCAAGCAGAACAACGGCAACCGATGATTATTGCCAATTTGACCGCAGAATTGACCCGCACGCGCCAACAATTAGCCCGTTTAGAGCGAGAATGTGCCTTAATTCAGGAAAGTTATCAGGAAAAAAGCCAAAAACTGTGCAACTATGACCAGCAATTGCAGGAATTACGCACCCGTCTCCAACGTCAGCAACGCTACACCCTCCAGTATAAAGCGGCCTTGGCCCAGTATTTCCAGCGCGGTAGCGATCGCAATTTTTCCCCAGATTTAGCCATTGTTGACAAGGCAGCTGCGATCGAGCCTTGGTCTCAGACAGAGAATCAAGAAAACGATGAAGTGGCTCCCATCGATGATTTTGTAGCGGAATTAGAGACTATTGAGCCAGTAGAATCCTTAAATAAGAAAGACAGGGATTGGCCCGCACCTATCATCTCTCCTTCCCCGAAATATTCCTCTTTTCGGGTTGATTTGCCCACTTTTATTAAATATCGCCAAGAAAAAGATAATTCCTGAACAACAGAAAGAGAGCCGGCGACTGTCCATGTTTCGTCTCGGCTCTCTATTCTGGTTCGCTCCTCACACTAATTAAAATCTATCATAAGCTGATGGTTTTGTCCACTAAATTCACAAAAGTTAATATTTTTATAGTTCCGTCATCGGCAGCAGTTGCCATTTTTGACGGAGAAGACGGTTAAGTAGTTTTTGACTGACGCTAATCAGGATTAATCTCGATTGCTGAATTGGGGCTGATTCTCCGATAATGCGACAGTTACGCTCAAAATTGAGCATCGCTTCGCACAAATTCGCAGTTAGGGGATAGAGTTTCTGGCCTTCCCAACAATCGCAAACGGTTAAAATTTGCAGGATTAAGGCTATTTCGGCGGGATGATGCCATGATAATAGTTCTGACTCGGTTAATCTAATTTTTTCCCGATTGAGCAGTTGTAACAAACTAGAATAGCGAGCGTGGGTATATTGAAATAAAAAGAAAAATTCTCCTTCGGGATGGAGAGGAAGCTGATCAGAGAAAAATTTATCAATTGAATCGTTTAGTTTCAGTAACCAAAAGGACAAAAATTGCTGATCTAATAATAATTCTAGCCATCCTTCCCTAAGCTGAATTTGTGGAAAAAGGGCGATTAAATGGTTAAATATGGTTTGACATTGAGCGGGTGTAAAATAATAAAACAGAGGTGAACGATAGAGGATACTATCAGTTTTTTGGCAACGATAGAAAGTTAATTTATGGTTTTTTTCTGGAAAAAGATTAATTAATTGTTGTTTTAAACAATGCTCGATCGAGGGGTGATTGCAGATAAAATTCATACTCAGAAGGGTAAACGTAGTTGCGTGCGCCCAAAACGTCCTCTAGATATTTCCACCAAATTGAGATGCACCCAAATTATCCCTATTCTTCTTCCTTCCACATAAACACCAGAAGAGCCAGTTTTCGGATATTGTAGTAGATATCTATGGGAGAAATCCAGATATATAGCGTTTCCTAATCTAGTGAGGTACACCTGTTTTTCTTCTCCTTTGCCTTTTGCCTCTTGCCTTTTGCCTAAAACCCATAACTTTTGTACCTCAGCAGACTGAAAAACGCTATATTCTAGAACGCGAGGTGTGGAACCTGACGCGATTGCCCATAAAAATGCCAGGTTTTTGAATGTGGACTCGTTGAACCAAGAATCCCGAAGCGCTTAGTGGGATGCGATTATCAATCGGATTCTCTCAGGAAACCCGCTTTCTAAATTGCAGTAAGATTGAGGGCATAGTATGGCAATTTCGTAGGCGATGAAGGCAGCGGCAGTTATTGAGCAGTACAAAAACGGGCGACGGGATTTCCGGGGGGAATCCTTGCGGGGTGGTAACTTTCGCGGTGCGGACTTAACAGGGGCGGATTTCAGTGGTTGTGATATACGCGGGGCAAATTTTAGTCGGGCGAATTTGACGGGGGTGAAGTTTGCGGGGGCGAAGGCGGGATTGCCGAAGCGGTGGCTGATGATTTTGCTGGGGTTGGCTTTGGTGTTAATTGTGGTTTCGAGTTTTTTTTCCTCCGCAGCCGCTTATCTGGTGGGCTTAATTTTTGATTCATCCAGTACAGAAAATCAAGTTGCTGGTTGGTCAATCTTAATTCTTCTCATCTGTTTTTGCGCTGTCACTTGGCGTAAAAATATTTTGGCCGGAGCCCTAGCCGTAGCCCTAGCCGTAGTCTTCGCCGTAGCCCTAGCCGTAGCCCTAGCCCTAGCCGGAGCCGTAGCTGGAGTCCTAGCCGTAACCCTAGCCCTAGCCGTAGCCAGAGCCGGAGCCGGAGCCGTAGCCGGAGCCGTA
>NZ_JAQMSY010000003.1:0-13646 GCF_028329095.1 Microcystis sp. CS-574 | reverse complement strand
GTGGGGTGTGGGGTGTGGGGGGATGGGGAGAATAAATAAAACCTGTCTCCTGTCTCGCGTCTCCTGACTCCTGACTCGGAGAATACTGATGACTGACTCAGTTTTTCATAGTTGCCGCACCCTTGCCAATACCAGAATAAATTAAACCCCGTTGAGCATCGAGACTAATGATCACCCCTTCGCGGATAATTTTCGTGGCATCTTTAACCCCGACAATCACAGGAATACCCAATTTTAAACCGATAGTAGCGGCGTGATTATTCATCGCGGTATCTTCGGTGATAATTCCGCCAGCTTTCCGCATCATATCCACATATTCGGCGCTGGTGGTGGGAACGACTAAAATCTCCCCACTACTAAAACTACCCACTTCTCGGGCATTATGGGCCACTCGCGCCCGGCCACTGGCCACACCCTGGCCGATACCCGTACCCTTGCCCAAAAGGGATTTTACCACTTCCACCTTAATTAAATCCGTGGAACCGGCCACCCCTTGCAGAGTTCCCGCCGTCATCACCACTAAATCACCATCCGCGAGGAGGTTATTTTCCTGGGCAAGATTCATCGCCACTTGAAAAGTTTGGCTAGTGGAGGGTAAATCGAGCAATAACATCGGTTTTACCCCCCAAACTAACTGTAACTGCTGTGCCACTTCCCGATGGGGGGTAACGGCTAAAATCGGGGTTTTGGGGCGAAATCGGGAGACATTACGGGCAGTAGAGCCGGTTTTTGTCAGGGTAATAATTGCCGCTGCCCCCAATTGTTCGGCAATTTGACTAACTGCCGAGGAAATAGCGTTAGGAATCGATTGTTTATTGTTAGAGCGAGCGGCACTATTGATCTGTTCCCGTTCGATCCTTTCGGCAATGCGGGCCATGGTTGCCACTGCTTCGATGGGATAATGACCCACAGCCGTTTCATTGGAAAGCATGACCGCATCAGTGCCATCTAAAATCGCATTAGCCACGTCAGAAACCTCGGCGCGGGTGGGACGAGGATTACTGGCCATACTGTCAAGCATTTGAGTGGCGGTAATAATCGGGATGCCTAGCTGATTAGCAGTATTAATCAGGCGTTTTTGCAGGATTGGCACGTCTTCGGCTGGTAATTCTACTCCTAAATCTCCCCTAGCCACCATCACACCATCACAGAGGGATAAAATTGCCTCCATTTCCTCGATCGCTTCGTGTTTTTCAATTTTAGCGATCACGGGGATAGATTTCCCCGCACTGGCGATTAATTCTTTAATTTCGAGGATATCTTGGGGATTACGCACAAAACTAAGGGCGATCCAATCCACATCCCACAGCAGTCCGAACATTAAATCCTTTTTGTCTTTATCGGTTAAAGCTTTCACCGACAGATAGACGTTGGGAAAATTTACCCCTTTATTACTGGATAAGACACCCCCAACCACCACGCGACAGGACAGGTCGCCTTTCAGGCGATCCACTGATTCCACCCGCATTTCGACTTTACCATCATCGAGGAGAATTCTCGAACCTTCTGGCACTTCTTGGGCCAGCGAGGGATAGCTAATGGAACTTATGTCCTGATTACATTCCACATCCCTAGAAGTAAGGATAAAGGGTTCCCCCGGTTTCAGGGTAATCGACCCACAGGCAAATTTACCTAAACGAATTTTTGGTCCCTGTAGATCCTGAAGGATGCCAATCGGTTGATTGAGTTCAAAGGCTAACTGACGGATCAAGTTAATGCTGTGACGATGGTAATCGTGATCGCCATGGGAAAAGTTTAATCTAAATGTCGTCGCCCCCGCCTTGATCATCTGACGTAATGTTTCCTTATTTTGCGAGGCCGGGCCAATTGTGGCCACAATTTTAGTGCGACGGGGGAAAGACAGAGAGTGCATAGATAAGCAACTAAATAGGCGAAGTAAATATAGCAGCGTTTGGGACGCTCCGATCATCTTCTCATAAATGGCTATATCCAGTGAAAAGTTAAAAGTAAAAAAACGGTGAGATCTACAAATCCCACCGTTTTTTCAAGTCCGTCAACTCAGCTTAGAAACGGAAAGTTGTCCGGATGACACCGACCAAAATGGAGTTACCTTCGTTGTTAGCGTTGAAGACCGCATAGGCACCGGGGGTAATCAGGATGTTTTTGGTGACTGGGAACTTATACTGGGCTTCTACCATGTAAGCGGTGCTGCTTTCTTTATCGGAACGGGGTACTTGACCACCACCTAAAGAGAAGGCCGCACCTTCGGCAAAGAGGTCGAGGACGGAAAGATTCAGGTTCCAAGACCAGATACCAGTGTTATCGTCTCCGATCGCATTATTAACACCAGTGGCCGAGGCATTAGCATAACCCCCCCATGCCGCTAGATTTAAGACTCCAGGGATAACCTGGGCGCTCGCTTGAAGACCGAAACGGTCAGCAGTAGTGCCAACGTTGCCGAAGGGACGCTCCGTCAGAGGGCTGCTGACGTTACCGAATAAACCAGAACTCATACTAGCCGCAGTTTGATAACTGCGAACATAGACGAAGTTAATATCGGCAAATTTGATGAAGGAGAAACCAACCTGAGCACCCGCACTGTAGGAACCGTTAAATAAACCGCTACCGGGGTTAGGATTGCTGGCTCCATCAGTCCCACCACTAGCTAGGTAGGTTCCTGTGACTTGGAAAACATCCCCGACATTAAATCTGACCGCCGCACCAACACCATCGGGACCGCGGAAGACGATGTTATTGTAGCGTTGACCGCGAGATAAAGCACCTGTACCGCTATCGGCGAGGAAGGGGTTAGTAGTGATGAAAACGTCATCTAGGTTTAACTCGTTAGCACCAACCCAAATGGTGATTTTACCGAAGGGAGTATCGATGGGAGCGCGGTAGAACAAGTCATCGATGGTGACATCGTTGTCCCGGCCATTATCGTATGCTAGACGGGTCATGTTGGTTCTCGTCGGACCACTTTGGTTAAAAGTGTTGTTAAAGTTACCCGCTTGTAAACGGGTTCTTAACAAATCTTTACCAGTGAAGCTGGTTTCAAAGTTGAGACGAACCCGGTTATTAAATACTGTTTGGGTCTGATCTTGATTGGTACCTCTAGTCACCGTACCGTTGGTATTTCTAAGGAGGGCCTGACCACCGAAGCTATCGGCGACACTGAAGATTACCTCACCTCTGAGTTTGGTGGTGGTAGAAAATTGATTATTTTCCAAGAAAGAAACGCGCTGTTCCAGGTTATCTACTCTGGCCCCTAAAGCCGCTAGTTCGCTTTCAAATTCTTGAACAAGACGTTTTAATTTATCGATGTCTTCTCTGAGTACACCCACACCATCTTGAATTAAACGTTCCATGACGTTTAAACAAGCGTTTAAACCGGCGGCAAATTCCCAACGAGTGGTAGCGCGATCACCACGGAAGGTACGGTCAGGATAACCAACGATACAACCGTAACGTTCCACAAGGCTTCTTAAGGCTTCGTAGGCCCAAGCGGTGGGAGATACGTCCCGCAGTTGGTTAACGCTAGTCACCTGGGACATGGAACCTTGATAGACACTCGTATTAATCTGCTGACTATTTTGGGCACTCTGAATACGATCGAGTTGCTGCTGCGCAGCCGGATCAATTTTCAGTTGAGGTGTCCCCGACATAGTTTGAGCCACTGCACTGCCAGCAGCTGCCACGGAAGCACCTAATACTAAAGGAGTTACCTTTGCTATATTCTTGAATAGTTTTGACATGGGTCAATCCTCACACCTTATTCTATGGATTGAATGGACTATGAATACAAACAGACTATATGTTCAGCCTGAATTATGATCATATTCTATGCTAATTCCCCCTTGGCTGGGTTAAGTTAATTCTATGATATGACAGAAAAATTTCTGTCTGAATCTTATTAAGATTAGGACTTAGGTACTTGACAAATTAACCATGATGTGCATCAAGGAAAATCCCTCCTTTCAGACTTGCGGCGATTAACTTCCCAAGGATAGCGATCGCTCAAAAGTGATCAAGAAATCAGGTTAAAATGCCCGAAACCCGCATATCACATTTAGTCAATCCTGTCAATGGGTAACTTCTAAAGATTTTGTTAAAATCTCAGCCTTTTCAGTTATCAGTGATCAGTTATCAGTGATCAGATGTGAGTTTTCAGTTCACGAGGGACGAATCCAAGACCTAATTAGTTAAGCTAAAAGCTTTGATGTGCTTAGTTTCTAACCTTCTTTTTGGGTAGAAGAATTGTCAGATTCTGTCTTTTGCCTCTTGCCTGTTGCCTCTTGCCTTCAGTAGCTGATTACTGTTGACTGATCACTGATAAAATCTCCGCACTCCCCTAACAATAGTTGTGTGAACGAGGGTGGTCAATATATTGCTAGACTTTGGGGTTAGAATATAGCTCGATGCCTAGAGTTAAAAACAGCAGGATTGCTTCTGAAAGCTGAGGGCTAGAGATAAAGACTCGATTCTTAAATTTAAGCACCGAGAAGGGAGATAAAGATGGTCAATTTTGGGCTGAATTCGGCCAGTATCTTAGGAATTTTTCTGGCAGTGGCCGGAGCCGGGTTATACTTCCTGCGCTCGGTGCGGCCGGAACTTTCCCGCGATCATGATATATTTTTTGCCGCCGTTGGTTTACTGTGCGGTTTAATTCTACTTTTTCAAGGGTGGCGACTGGATCCAATTTTGCAATTCGGACAATTTCTGCTGACCGGGGCAGCGGTGTTTTTTGCCTTCGAGACGGTAAAATTAAGGGGTTTAACCACAGAACAGGCCCGCCGCGGCACGTCTTTTGTGGATGAACGTCCTGTGAGTCGGGAATATCGGGCCGAATTGGAACCCCTCGACACCTACGAACCAGAGGAACGTTACGAAGATAATCCCCGTTTACGCGGTTACGATGATCCCCGCTCTTCCCGCACTTCTAGTTATCAGGACGAGGAACCCCGCAGCACCCGCACCCGTCGGCCGGCCGATACCGGCAGTCGCAAAACCGCTAATCGTCGTCCCCGCAATAGTTCCCCCACTAGCGATCGAGATGTTTATGATCAGCGCCGTAGCGGTGATGATTGGGAAGAAACCAGTTCTCGTCCCCGTCGTCGTCCCGCTAGTGAAGAGACGAGCAGTAAACCGCCCCGCACTAGCCAAAAACGTCGTCCTCGCCCAATAATTGAGGATGATCCGCCATTTAAAGGGGAATACGTCGATTATCAACCGATCGATCCTAGCGATACCGGCGATCGAGAAGATTGGCAGAGACCGGATAATAGTGAACGGGAGTCGAGTAATGATCATCCGACTAGGTTTGATTATTAAGGAGTAGGTCCGATGACCAAAGCTCCCTTTTTCCTGTTTATCTGCTTGTTTTTAGGGGTTATAGGCGGTTGTAATCTCAATAACCCCGGTTTATCTACAGGAACCCTCAATAGTCGCTATAATGACGAAAAACCTGCCCTGAGTGGTGATGGTCGTTGGCTGGCTTTGCTGTCTAATCGTCGCGGTAGTAATCAGATACTGCTGTATGATTTGCAGACAAAACAATACCAGACCCTAGGGGGATTATATACGGGTCAAGAAATTACCGATAGCCCTAGTTTAAGCCAAACGGGGCGTTATCTGGCTTATGTGGTGATTATTGAAGGTCGTCCCGTCATCGCTTTATATGATCGCATTACCGATCGTTCTGAGTTATTGAGTCAAAATTATCGCGGTTGGTTGCGAAATCCCCGTCTTAGTCCCGATGGTCGTTATCTTGTCTTTGAGTCCGCTCGTCGGGGACAATGGGATGTGGAGGTTCTCGATCGCGGTCCGAATATCGAGTTAGATATTGCCGATGGCAGTCCCGTTGAAAGTCCCAAACCGTGAAACGTTATTTTTTTATTAGTCTTGTTGCTGTAATTAGTTTGTTAACTGGATGTGCGGGTTATCCCAGTTTATTGTCTTTTCCTTTCGATCGAGGGGGGAGAAGTTTAAATAGTGCTGCTAGTGAATTAACTCCCTATCTTGCCTCTCGCTATCTCGTTTTTGCTTCCGATCGCAATGGTTCCCAAGCTATCTATCTTTTTGATGCCATCGATCGTCGTTTATTGTCTTTACCCGGACTAAATTCTCTCGATCAGATCGCTTCTAGTCCTTCCATTAGTGAAGATGGTCGTTATATCGTTTTTACTGCTAGTCGTCAGGGAAAAACGGCTATTTATCTGTATGATCGACAAACTCAACAGAGAAGGGAAATTGCTCCCGATCTCCTCGCGGAAGTACGCAATCCGATCATCAGTGCCGATGGTTCTAAAGTGGCTTTTGAAGCGGCAAAAAATGGGCAATGGGATATTATGATTTACGATCTATCTGGACGGGTATTAGTCAATGAAAATCAGTGATCATTAGACCTCTTGTAAAAATCAAAAATTGTTGTTAGGGTTAGGAGTCAGTAGCCAGTAGTCAGTAGTCAGGAGAATTAAGAATGAATAATAATCAATTAAATAGTCTATTGACAGATTTCATGCTATTTAATCCTTATTTTTGTCGTTTTTGAAACCTCAAAAATTATCCTAAACCCATAGCTTTTAGTCGATGTTCTAGAAACTGTTTTCCCTGTTTTTCGCCGTCAGCGATCAGACGCTGGATATTGGCAGGAGAGCGATCAAGTTTACTTTCATAGTTGAGACTATTGGCTAATTCCGCAGACATTTCGATCATCGGGATATGGTAATCTTGATCGGGATCTTCTGGGAAAGATTTAGGAATTTTAAATGGTTCTGTTAATCCGATCTCGCGCAAGTATTCCTCTTTAAATGCTCCTTTAAGAAATAATTGATTGATCAACTCAATCTGATCGAGACCTTGAAATAGGGAAACATTGCCTTCTAATTCATTACGGCGATCAGCAATATCATCGGATTGCACGGGGATCTTGTCTCTAGAGGTGGGATTAATTTTAATTACCCAAATTTCATCGGGAATATTTTCGATTCCAACAAATTCACGGCGAATTAAAGAACGGATGGGGGGATTATCGGAAAATAGTCCATCCCAGTAGGCCATAGTTTCAATGGTGACAGCAGGAAAAATGTTAGGAACACAAGCAGAAGCTAGGATATGTTCAATTTTAACTGCTTCCTGGCGCGAGTTAAATTTACTTAATTTTCCTGTGAGGATATTACAGGCCCCCATTAATAAAATTGGTGGTTCTGGTTTAGCTCCCCAAGTGGCTAATTCCGAAAAGTCAATATGCGCTCTTAGTAACTGATCAAAGTTGGTAAAGCGACTGCGTAAACCGTAGGTAGCTATAGAAAATAAGGTTTTAGTAATCGGAGAGGAAGGACTGAGATTATACTGGGGAATTAATCCTTTGCTGGCCAATTCTAGAGCTTTAATAGCTGAGTCATTAAATAGTTGTTCTTGGGGAGTTCGAGCGCTATTATCTTCCCAAAAATCAATCATTCTTTTCCAAACGACGCTATCACCTTTTTTGAGAGCATACCAGGTGAAAAAGGCACAGATAGCACCGCCAGAAGTACCACTGAGACTGACAATATTAAAGTAATCTTGCACTTTATTGTCAAATAATGCTTTCAAGGCGCCAGCAGTAAAAGCAGTTTGACTGCCGCCTCCCTGACAAGCGATCGCGATTTTGGCTTTCATAAATATCCTTTGAATGGCTTCTATCTAAGCCCTAGGGCTTTAATTTAAGGTTAATTGATAAACTTAAAATCGGATGCAAAAATATAGAAATTTTTCTGATTTTCAGAAGAGCTGCTCGGGAGATTTTGCTATCACTTCTAGGAAAGGATAAGTAGGTAGGTATTAAAAACTTTCAGATGCCCCCCTTATTAAGGGGGGATTAAAGGGGGGACTAAGGGGGGATCGGCACCCCCCTTATCAAGGGGGGCAGGGGGGATCGAACCTAAAATCCATTTTTAATTTAATTATAACCAGCTACTTATGGTTTCAAGGGAATTGTCTAGGTAATTAGCTGAAGCCATCAGCCTGCGGCTATATCCAAGCGATAATAACTAGAAAAATGGCTAATTAATCGGATAAATAAAAGCTGATAACTGATAACTGATAACTGATAACTGATAACTGATAACTGATAGATTAAATTACCGTGCCGTCGGGAATAGTGGCATTTTTGAAAATAACCACGATGCCGCTGCGAACATAGAAACCTAAATCTTCGCGATTAGCTTCTTCCACACGATCTTTGTTAACAATTAAAACATTGGAACCAATCCGAGCATTTTTGTCCACAATTGCCCGACGAATAGTGGAACCGGGACCGATACCCACGGGAACTTTGGCATTTCCGATCAGACTTTCCCGTTCGGGGAAAGACTCATAAAAGTCGGCTCCCATCAGCATTGTATCCTCGATCGTGCAGTCTTTGCCCACTCGACTACGAATACCTAAAATCGAGTGATGGATGCGAGATTCTTTGAGAATACAACCTTCAGAAATCATCGATTCTGTCACCGTACAATTGAGCATTTTTGTCGGTGGCAGATAGCGAGAACGGGTATAGATGGGGGCTTTTTCGTCGTAGAAACTAAAGGCGGGATTGGGTTGTTGAGTCAGGGCGAGATTAGACTCATAAAAGGCTTCAATCGTCCCGATATCTTCCCAGTAACCCTTAAATAAATAAGCCTGAAGATTGTAGTCTTTAGCCGCCGAGGGAATAATTTCCTTGCCGAAATCGGTCTGTTCTTTATTGGCATCGAGCAGATCGATTAAAACATTCTTTTTAAAGACATAAATTCCCATGGAAGCGATGTAGGGACTTTGACGAGCTTGGTCGGGACTTAAGCCTAAAATCGTCGTATCTACCCGCATTCTTTCCAATTCTGGCCCTTTGGGTTTCTCATAAAAATCAACAATTCGCCCCGAATCATTGATTTTCATCACCCCAAAAGCGGAGGCGCGACGTTCATCGATGGGAACCACCGATAAAGTGATATCGGCGTTGGTTTCCCGATGGCGTTCGATGAACTTGCTGTAGTCCATGCGATAGAGATGATCTCCCGAGAGAATTAGATATTCATCGATATCCCAATCCTTCATCGTCCAGATATATTGTCGTACTGCGTCGGCCGTGCCTTGGAACCATTGAGGATTCTCCATGGTTTGTTGAGCGGCCAAAACTTCCACGAAACCATCACTAAAACCCGTAAAATTGTAGGTACGATTGAGGTGACGATTGAGGGAAGCGGAATTAAATTGCGTCAACACATAGATTTTGTCAATCTGGGAGTTAATACAATTGCTGACGGGAATATCGATTAAGCGATATTTTCCTGCTAGGGGGACGGCAGGTTTTGCCCGCAGTTTCGTTAACGGATAAAGGCGAGTTCCGGCCCCGCCACCCAAAATAATAGCTAATACTTTTTTCACGCGCGTAACCCTCGCGATTGGCTGTTTCCTTCTCAAAGTAAGTGTAGGATGATAGCGCACCTTATTGATAGAGGGGAAACAAAAATCTAGATCCAAAAGTCATCAAGAGGGAATTGATCGGAGTCTTTGGGGATAAATTGGCTAAAATTATGAATTTCTGGGCTAAATCATTAATATTCACCTTTTTTCTCCCTTTACCGTACCTAATGCCCGCCACGGTGACGGGCGATCGCTGTTCTTGGTTAGCCCAAGGTTCCGATGTACAGACTTTCGGTAAACAAGGTCAAAGCGGGAAAGCTGGCAAGGTCGGCAGCCAAGGCAAAAATAGTGACAGTTTAACCCTTTTTCTCGATGGTTCTCCCCTAAAACTCGATATTTCGGGACAAAAAGGGGTTGATGGTGAAAATGGCGGCAATGGCAGCGATGGCAACTGTAGCGGTCAACCTAGCAACGTCACCAGAAATCTTCAGGCGGCCGGTGGTGGTAACGGTGGCAATGGGGGTAATGGTGGTGATGGGGGCAATGGCGGCGCTTTAACCCTCTATGCCACTAATTTAGATTTTTTAAGACAAGTAACGGTCAATGCTGCCGGAGGCGCTGGGGGTTTTGGGGGTCAAGGAGGTCAAGGGGGCAAGGGTTGTCGCTGTTCCCAACCTTTCTGGACAATTCAAACCTGTAGCGGTAGGCCAGGGGATGCCAATTATAGCTGTACCACCAGAGAATTTAGCTGTCAGGATGGTCTGGATGGGGCGACGGGTAATAGTGGTCGTAACGGTCGCGAGGGACGTTTAGGACAGTTAACTTTAATTCAAATTGATCGCCCTTTAACTGCCGATCAACCGAGCGCAACTGTTCCCCTTTCGGAGTTAAAAGAACGGGGTTATATTCTATCTAAAAATAGTTGGGAAACTCGTACTGGGGCAATGTCTTTATTTTCTCCCGGTTCCCTGATCGATGATCAATATCGGATTTTATTAGATCGATCGGAACGTTCTTTTATTTTAATTTGGAATGCCCCCCAAGAGTTTAACCGGTTTGCTAATCAGCGTTTTACTTTAACCCTTGATGCTCAAAAGGAAATGAAGGTAACTGTCCCCAGTGAATTGTGGATCGAGGGAACCACTCAAAAACGCAATAATGTTACGGAATTTGTCGTTTATAATGCTGTTTTTGAACGAGATGTCACCCAATTAGAAGCAAAAGGTATTACAGGAAATGGTACTGATTTAAGGCTTTTTCTCGAAGATAAAGCTTCCCAATCGAATTTAATTGGCACTAAATTTAAACTGCGTTATCGCGTCACTCGTTGGCAAGCAGACGACCTGCAAACCAGTCCCAGAACTGATTTTGTCACTCGCTATGAAGGAGATATGCCTGCTAATTTAATCCGACAGGAGGGCAATCAATTTATTCTGGATATCGGTCAATTACCCTTACCTGTGGAATCCTTGCGATCGGGTACGGGGGTAGAAATCGAGTTACTTGCTACTCGTTCTTTTGCCGGTTATTCCAAAGAACAAAAAATCGTCATCCGCGACACGATTAAAGGGGCAAATATGCCACGGAGATAAGTCAAAAAAGTTCCCTTCTCCTTTCTCCGGTGCAATGTTAAGTAGGTAGGCGTTAAAAATTATCAACTTACCTCGTCTATATTTCACATTTATTCAGCAAACCCTATCTAACTACCTCTTGCCTCTTGCCTATCCTAACCAAGAAATTAATTTTGCCCTATTACTTATCAGTTCCCATCTGTTGCGTCTAAGCTTTCTATTCCTGTTTAGATTTATGTAGGGGATCCATATAAATCTCTAAGCGCTTAAATACCACAGAGGAAAGGGTAGTTAAAACCAAATAAACTACAGCAACAGCGATATAAATCTCGAAAGCTTTATAGGTAGTGGCCACCATTAATTGACCTTGCCGGAATAATTCTTCAAAACCGATTACTGCCGCTAAACTGGTATCTTTAATTAGGGTGATAAATTCATTCCCCAAGGGCGGCAACATCCGGCGAAAAGCTTGGGGAAAAATCACCTCGTGCATGGTTTGCACTGGGGACATCCCTAAACTAGAACAAGCTTCCCATTGACCATTATCGATCGATTGAATACCGCCGCGCATAATTTCAGCTAAATAGGCCGCTACATTTAAACTTAGGGCAAATAGGGCCGCCGGTAAACGATCTAAGTCGATATTTAAGCCAATTTCTCGGAACAACCCGGGCAAACCAAAATAGATCAAGAATAATTGCACCAGCATCGGTGTTCCCCGAAAGAAATCCACATAGATGCGGCAAATTATTTTTAACCATTTGTAGGGAGAAATCAGGGCAATAGCCACTAAAGTTCCACCGATTAACCCGAAAAGAAAAGACAGAACCGTTAACAGAATTGTCCAGGGAACCCCTTTCACAATCAGGTTATAGAATAATTCTCCCCAGTTAAACCTCGATTCCTGTAAATTCTTTAAAGCTGGGGCAAATAAGGGTAATTCTGGCGGTTTTTCTCCAAACCATTGCCTAAAAATAACATCGTACTGACCACTTTCTATAACTCGACCGAGAGCATCATTAATTAACTGGAGATAGGGGGAATTTTTGGGTAAAGCAATGCCGTAGAATTCTTCCGTTAATAATTCTCCGACCACCTTTACTCCCCTTAAACCCGCTTGTTTAATTGCATACAAAGTCACGGGTTTATCGTTAACTACCGCCTCAACTCGACCATTAATTAATTCCTGCAAAGCTAAAGCGGCCGAGTCAAATTGACTAACTGTTGCCCCCGGTATTTTTGTCGCTTCTAAGGCTCCTGTTGTGCCAATTTGGACGGCAATTCTTTTGCCTTTTAAGTCTTCAAAATTTTTAATCGTCTTATTATCTTCCCGAACAGCGATCGCTAAACCAGCCCTAAAATAAGGTCGAGAAAAAGAAATCGCTTGAGCGCGTTCGGCGGTGATGGTCATGCCACTAATAGCGGCTTCCACTGTTCTCGCTTGTAGAGCCGGAATAATGCCATCAAAGGGTAAATTTCTAAAGTCAATGTTGAGATCGGCTTCCTTGCCAATCGCCCGCATTAAATCGATATCAAACCCGGTTAATTGTCCCCCTTGTTGAAATTCAAAGGGTGGAAAAGTCGCTTCTGTGGCGACTCGAAAAGGATTAGGAGGAGTCTGAGAAAAAGCGGGAATAACAGTTAATCCGATCGCCAAAACTAATCCTAACAAGGCAAAGATGACTCTCTGTACCGCCCGCCCTCGCCAAAATTTAATCATTTTTTAATTGTTTCTCCTTGATTTTTTTACTCAATTAAGTTATGGATTTTGTCCTACTCCTCACCTAAGACAGATGTAGAGAGACTATTTGAGTATTATGATTATTCCTCTTGATAAAATGTCGTCAAGGATACAATTTAGCAGAAACTAATCTGGATACTTTTATACAGAATCTAAAATTTTTTACGAGAGGACATCATGACCACTACCACCCCTGTGATTGTTAGTGAAGGTTTACGCAAAAGTTACGGCTCTTTAGAGGTACTTAAAGGAGTTACAGGCACTCTTTATCAAGGGGATGTGGTATCGGTAATCGGTCCCTCTGGCTGCGGCAAAAGTACCTTTTTACGCTGTCTCAATCGTTTGGAAACAATTAACGGCGGCCGCTTGGAGGTGATGGGAATTGACATCTCTTCCCCGAAGTTAAATCAATCCGTCCTCCGCAACTTACGCAGCCGGGTAAGTATGGTGTTTCAACACTTTAATCTTTTTCCCCATCTCACCGTTTTACAAAACTTGATGTTGGCCCCCAAGCAAGTGTTACACCACTCGGAAAATGAGGCTAAGGATACGGCAATTCATTATCTGGAAAAGGTGGGATTAGCACCAAAAGCCGATGTTTATCCCGACCAATTATCGGGAGGCCAAAAACAACGGGTGGCGATCGCTCGCAGTCTCTGCATGAAACCAGAGGTGATTTTATTTGATGAACCCACTTCGGCCCTGGATCCGGAATTAGTCGGGGAAGTGTTAAACGTCATGCGTCAATTGGCCGATGACGGTATGACTATGGTAGTCGTCACCCACGAAATGCAGTTCGCTAAGGAAGTCTCTAACAAGGTTTTGTTCTTTAATCAAGGTGTCATCGAAGAAGCAGGCGATCCCGACACCTTTTTTAATAATCCCCACAGCGAGCGCTTACAAGCCTTTTTAAGTCGCATCAATAGTAATTAGGGTTGGCTGAATTCAAAAGGCAAAAGGCAAAAGGCAAAAGGCAAAAGGCAAAAGGC
>NZ_JAQMSY010000057.1:0-2972 GCF_028329095.1 Microcystis sp. CS-574 | reverse complement strand
TGTCCCACGGTACGTTGACCGCCTATAGCTTCTTGTACTTGTTGCGCGCGACTTTTTACCCGGCCAAGCTTTTCTGGTCGGAACCCCCTAAGCCGAGTTTTCAAGGTGCTGCGCCGTCCACTTGGTTTTCGAGACTGGCCTCTTAATTCTAACGTAAAGCCAACCTAGAACGGCGGGGTTTCAGACCCAAAATTTCCGATGAACTACTTGACTAAACCTTTTGACTCCATAATAGAAATAAGTTTCGTCAATTTCACAAGCGAAAGCTTTTCGATTCAGGATATTGGCAGCTAAAGAGGCACTGAAAAGCCCCCCAAATGGTTCCCAAACCACATCCTGTTCCTCACTTGAAGCTGCAATAATTAATTTCATCAGATCCAGTGGCTTTTGATTTAAGTGAACAGCTTTACCATCCTGAGACTTAATTCGTTCATCATCGCGCAAAGCTGAACGATCCCAAACATTTGTAAAACCATGAGGGCAATTAAATTTAGAGCGCATCTTCTCCCACTCTTTACCTGTTAAAGGACGCTGGCCATTTTTAGAAAAATAGGGTTTTCCCTCTGGGTTTCCGTGTTCGTTGGCATAGAAAACTAATTTTTCAAACATTTCGGGTGGGGGAAAATACCATAAATGTCCTTGGTCAAAATATTTTCTTGTTGCCGCATCTGCGACACCACAAGCTAAATTAGCTTGACGCAAAGGTAAGCCTGATCTTAACCATTCCTTTCGGAGCCATTCTTTAAGTGTTAAGTCAGCAATTTTGACTTCTCTAACGTATTGGACACAAACCTCTGTCACCACTGGAAAACGCCTTATTTTCTCTGTGTTGACATTACCTGCAATATGACCTTTTCCTTTATTCCATATATTACAATTAACATATCGCCAGCCAAATTTCTCAAGTATTGGATGTACCACAGCCCAGCCAATTTCTGAGTTCCAAAACCAAAGAGTTGTATTTGGCAAGGCCAACTTAGACCAAACTTCCACATGAGGTTCATACCATTCAGGTAGGTCAAGATGATCTGATGTATCACCTTCAAATCCTAAAAGACCGTAGCCTCCGTCTGAGATTATTACTATAGGTTGTTCCCAAGAATCATAATGTTCAATGCTATTACCAAGACTCAGACTAACACTGCTGTTATTCCAAGCTGAAAAAGCTAGTTTCTCAGTAAGTTGGACAGTTTTGCCACGCCCAACAGTGCTTGTTGCTTTATTCTTCTTTATACTTGGCAGACGATGGGAAGGCTCAGGTATATCCATGGATTTTTTTATCGTCTTATAAACAGTATGAATATCAATACTCTATCCTGTTTTAGGATATTTGGCTACCCCATAAACCAATGACCTAGAAACTTAGCCTAAGACTAGCAAACTTTCTATCTCCTCGCTCAAGTTTTCCCAGTCAACTTGTCAAAGTTTTTTTGTTTTAACAGAGTGATTGTTTAGTTCAGCCAGCCGACATAATCGGTTTGAATTAGCATAAAACCTCTGGATTTTATGAGTTTGAATTTCCCTAGAAAATAACCAATTATTTACAGCATTTCTCATAGAGATAAAGTATAACCTGATCGGACATCGTCTCAGATTTGACCGTCTCCTAACCCCACCAACAAACTTTTAAAGATAATTTTATCGCCAAACTTTTTTCTGTAAAATCTGACTAATTTCTTGGGGAAAAGGACAATCATCGGGAAGGTTAAAAGATTGATAATCTGGGTTATCTCGCAAGCTTTTTAAAGCCGTGGCATAGCAATCTAAAAATACTTGATCCCAGTAGGGTTTTAAACTAGGAGAATCCCTCAAAAGTTCTTCTAGTTCCCGTTGACTGCGCCTAATAGTTTCTTGCCAACCTCGATAATCCTCAACGTAATCAGTATAGCAAAGTTTGAGGCAGTGTTCTAAGATGGTGGTTAACCGGTTGCGGAGTTCACGTTTTTGACTTCTGCCCAAACTTTCTATCTCCTCGATCAAGTTTTCCCAGTCAACTTTATCAAAGTTTTTTTGTCTTAACAGAGTGATTGTCTCGTTCAGCCAGCCGACATAATCAGTTTGAATTAGCATAAAAACCTCTGGATTGCATCGGTTTTAATTTAGATACAAAATAACCAATGATTAATTACAATAAACTATCCATTAAAGTGAGAATTTCCGAGATATTTTCGCCCCTAGAATTAGTTTTTAGATGGTTTTCTAAAAGTTCCTTGAGAGCAACCAGTTTCAGACTATTTTCCGCCAAAGTATTAGCGATCGCAGGGGCGGCTGGCAGATAACCCGTAGCACCTAAATCCATTAAAGCAGAACGACGCAGCTGTAATTCTTCCCCTTGCAAGGCCTTAATCAGAATATCGCCATAGTGGGGGTTAGCTGTGAGTTGATAGAGGGCGCGAGCAGCCGCATAACGCACTTTTTCGACGAAATGCTTTAAAAACGGTTCGATGAGGGGAATCGCTTCCGTCGCTTGCAGGGTTCCCAATGCCTCGATAATCGCCTCGTAAGGTTGGACTAAATGGGGTTTTCCCGCCACTAAAACGGCCACTTCGATGCCACCCTCTAATAGTTTCTCTAAAGGTGCGATCGCGCTTCGATCCTTAAGCATTTCCAATGCCTGGGCAGCCGATTCGCGCACATAATAATCCTCGCAGTCGAGACAGGCAATCAAAGCGGGAACACAACTGAGATCATCTAATTTCCCTAAAGCGCTGGCAGCATTGCGTCGCAGGGGATAACCGCCATCGGGAGTGCGATCGCTTTCGTCCTCCAAAGCGGCAATTAAGGCCGAAATCGCCTCCGGTTGACGAACACGAAATCTACCCAACCACCAAGCAGCATAATAACGCGCGCCTAGGTCTTCTCTTTGCTGGATATTAGCGATCGCTTGTTCAACGGTATAGGCCGGATTATCGACGGCAGCAGAGTAAGAATCGCTCATAGACAAGTGAAAATGGGTGTGGGGTGTGGGGTGT
>NZ_JAQMSY010000056.1:0-5962 GCF_028329095.1 Microcystis sp. CS-574 | reverse complement strand
GGTGTGGGGTGTGGGGTGTGGGGTGTGGGGTGATGGGGAGAATAAATAAAAATAATCTCCTTTTGCCTTTTGCCTTTTGCCTGTTGCCTGTTGCCTTTTGCCTGTTGCCTTTTGCCTTCGTTATTGAGGATTTTTTCTTTTCGGGGGTTTTTGTTTGCTGGTAGGGAGTAGGGGAGCGGTTAATTTTTCATAGAGTTCAAAAAGGTATTCAATACGGTTTAATTCACTGGTGAAAGGTTGGGGACGATAACACAAATCAACAGCTTTGTCAAGTTTTTGGTGAGCTTTGAGCAAGTCGGGAGGCATAGTTAAAGGATCGTATAAATCCGCAAGGCTACTATCGGGATATTTTACCCTTGTATCTAGCACAGTTTGAGCGCAAGTTTCAACGGTTTGTTTTTGTTTGTCGGTGATATTTTCTGGAAAGGGGTAGTTATTATAAACAATATCTTTTGAGTAGCGATAATCGCTTTTTAATCTGCCACACACATATTTAACCCATGCCATGTGCATTGCTGAAGTAAGAATACCGAAATGAAAAAAAGTTGCATTTAGAATAACAAACAATAAGTCACTAGATAAAGTATCTGAATCAAGAAAACCAATGGGAATATATTTACGTCTTTCACTAGAAACTTTGGGAATAATCAAATATTCTGATGTGGGAATATTTTCGACATGAAAACGAGTTGGAGTAGATGCTAATTTTTGTGTTGGGATACTTTTACTTTCTAATCTAACTTTTTTAACTGATTCTATTCGTTGTAAAACATGAGGCATTTGTTTTAATTCATTAGGTTGACAATCACCCAGCCACAAACACCATCTTTCATAATTATTAATAAATTCATCGGAACCTAACCATTTTTTGAACAATTTTTCTGACTTAGGCTCAATTCTAATAAACTCTTCTTTTTCTGCTGTTGTAAATAAATAATATCCGCCATCAATCGGTTTGTTTCCAATTCCAATTTCTGGCACATCAGACAAAGGCTGTCTTCTTCTAATAATAGTTGTATCATTACCATTCACAAGATAAGGATTAATATTTTTAGCTTTTATTTCCAGTGGCTCACTTTTAATGTCTTCATATTCAAACAAACGTTTTTCTGAAATATCAAAATTTGCAAAGCCGATAATTACACAATAGACAGCCGCATTTTTTCTGGCTTCATTTGACCATTTAAAAGTTCGGTGTGCAAAATGAATTTTAATATGATATAAACCAAACAAAACATTCCAAAGAATACCGACCTGTTCCCCCTGAGAAATAGAATTTGTACTGACAAAAGCAACTTTAATATTAGAATGTTGAATCAATTTTGCAGCCTTAATATACCAAGCTGAAACATAATCCATTACTCCCGCTCCTTTGGCATCTTTAAACAGTGTTAATAAATCTTCTCTCTGAGCTTCGGTCATCATCTTAGAACCAACAAAAGGAGGATTTCCTAAAATAAAATTGAGCTTCTCTTTTGATATAACTTCCTCCCAATCAATCCGCAAGGCATTTCCATTAACAATCTTTGCCGCTTTCTTTAATGGCAAACGCACAAAATATTGACCAAAAGTATTACTAACTTTAATATTCATCTGATGATCAATTAACCACATTGCCACCTCTGCCACCCTCACCGCAAACTCATCGTATTCAATACCAGCAAACTGATTGACATCTACCTGAATAATGGTACTAATATCTGTTACTAACTGCCCCGTTTTATCTAACTCCTGTAATACCAAAATCTCTAAATCTCGTAACTCTCGATAGGTAATAATTAAAAAGTTGCCGCAACCACAGGCAGGATCAAGAAAATATAAATTAGCAATCTTTTTCTGAAATTCTAGTAATTTATTGCGATTGCCTTTAACCTTCTCAAATTCTCTGTGTAAATCATCTAAAAATAATGGTTTAATCACCTTTTGAATATTTTTCTCGGAGGTATAATGCGCCCCTAAATTACGTCGCTCTTTTGGATTCATTACCGCTTGAAACATAGAGCCAAAAATAGCAGGGGAAATTTTTCCCCAATCAAAAGCACAAGCTTCTAATAACATGACTCTCATCTTGCTATCAAAAGCCGCTAAGGGTAATGACTCCTCAAATAACTTGCCATTTATGTAGGGAAATTGAGTTAAATTCTCATCGAGATTTTTTAATCTTTTTTCTTCTGGTGTATTCAAAACCTGAAAAATATAAGCGATGTGCATCGCCAAATCACTGCCATCTTCTTTGGTATGTAGATCGATATATTCCCAGAAAATCCCCTTATTAAAAATACCCGTATCATCGGCAAATAAACAAAATAATAAACGCACTAGATAAACTTCTAAATTATGCCCCATATAACCAATTTCTTTGAGGCAATCATGAAGTTTTCCCATTAACTCGGCAGCTTGAATATTGACGGGATCTTCGTCTTTATAAACTCGCTTTTCGTAACCAGCAATAAAATCAAATAAATGAACGTTATCAACAAAATTACTTAATTCAAATTCCCATTGATTGCCCGAATCTAAATCATATAATTTAAACCGTTGAAAATCCGATACTAAAATATAACGCGGTAACTCATGTTCCTTTAAATTGGGAAAATAATCCTTAGCCTGTTGTGTGGCTTTTTCTAAATCTTTTCCCTTCGATTTATGCTCAACTAAAATCGTTCCTTTCCAGAGTAAATCAATAAAACCCTGTTTATTATCTGCTTTTTTTATCGGTTGCTCAAAACTAGCTACCCTACGCCGTGAAATGCCAAAGACATTAAAAAAATCATTCCAAAAAGATTGAGATTCTGCTTTTTCTGAAGTCTCTCCTTCCCACTCTTTTTGAAAAGCGATGGCGCGATTTTTTATTTCATTCCAACTTAAAGGCATAGTTTTAACTCCTTATCTTTCGCGGGTTTGCTCAAAGATACTAGAAAATGGTGTAGGGAGCCAGATGCAGTCAGCAAGGGATACAGATAGTTTCCATTTTAGGTGATTTTTTGGTAAACTACAAGGGAAGCTAGAAATTAGTAACGCCTTGAGAATTGTAGCCGCTTAGTTACCAATCTAGTTATTGACTCGAAGGAACAACTTATCGCTATGTCCAAAACTCTCTACGAACAAGATTTTCAAGTATGGCTCGCAACAACAATTAGCCACCTACAGAAGCGGGAATTTGCTGCGCTGGATACTGATAACTTAATTGAGGAGTTAACCGAGTTGGGAAAATCGGAAAAAAGAACTTTAGAAAGTAATTTGATGATTCTTTTAGCTCATTTGCTCAAATTAAAAGTACAGCACGACGCACCGCCATCAATGAAGGATAGCTGGTATTGTTCTATTATTGAGCATCGCCAGCGAATTGAGAAAAACTTACGCAATACACCTTCCCTGAAATCCTATCTAGAAACTGCTATCGAGGAAGCTTATCCAGATGCTCGTCAAGTGGCAATTAAGGAAGGGAAACTCCCTCAATTTGGTGTTCGGATTCCCCCAGAAAATGATTATCCTAAAATTTGTCCTTTCTTGCCAGAGCAAATCTTAGATGAGAACTTCTATGGCAATTGACCAAATGTGTCTCAGCTTATAATAATATGAACAACCACAAAGGCACAAAGGACACAAAGATTAGGTTTTTCTGCCAACCCTAACTAAAACTTACCTAAACAAAAGCCCCCAGAAAACATCACTTTCTAGGGGTTTAATTAAAATTGACGGAAAACAAACTTATGGGGAGGTTAACCTCCAGCCACCGCAGGAACGATACTGACTTCATCGCCATCTTTTAAGGGGGTTTTTGTCCCATCGAGGAAGCGAATATCTTCACTGTTGACGTAGAAATTTAAAAAGCGCCGGGGTGCGCCCTCTTCATCGCATAAGCGGGCTTTAATACCGGGGAAACTTGCTTCTAAGGATTCGATTAAACCACCGACACTACTAGCACTACACTCGATGGTAGCCTTATTTTCTGTAAATTTTTGCAGGGGAGTAGGAATGAGAACTTTTACGGCCATAGATATCAAGGAAAAAGTGGAAAGGACAGTAAGCTGCGCGCAAATTTAAATTGCTTGTGGAGATGAGGCAAGGGGATAATCGCCCCATCATCCCCGAACATCAATTCTAGACGAA
Source organism: Microcystis sp. CS-574 (assembly GCF_028329095.1). Taxonomy (NCBI): domain Bacteria; kingdom Bacillati; phylum Cyanobacteriota; class Cyanophyceae; order Chroococcales; family Microcystaceae; genus Microcystis; species Microcystis sp. CS-574. The sequence continues at coordinate 1,849 of NZ_JAQMSY010000056.1, read as the reverse complement.
AACCTGTTGCCATTCGAGGCGTTCGAGGGTGCGGGAACGTTCCAGGGCCCGTTCAAAGCTTTCTAATTTCGGTTCGATTAACAGGGGTTCACCGATATAACCCTGTACCGCTTCTTGGGTTTTTAGACCATTACCGGTGATATAAACGACCGTGGTTTCTTCGGGGTCGATTTTACCCGCTTCTACTAATTTTTTCAAGACGGCGATGGTTGTACCGCCTGCGGTTTCCGTGAAAATGCCTTCCGTTTCTGCCAAAAGTTTAATACCTTCGATAATTTCGGCATCGGTGACGGATTCAATATTACCGCCAGTTTTACGGGCAATATCAAGGGCATAAACACCATCGGCGGGATTACCAATAGCGATCGATTTGGCGATAGTATTGGGTTTAACTGGGGCGACAAAATCCCGTCCTTCCTTGAAAGCTTGGGCAATGGGGGAACAACCCTCCGCTTGAGCGCCACTAAAACGCACTGCTTTATCTGCCACCAAACCGACTTTGACGAATTCTTGGAAGCCTTTATAAATCTTGGTAAAGAGGGAACCACTGGCTAAAGGTGCGACAATATGATCGGGGAGTTTCCAGCCTAATTGTTCAGCCACCTCAAAGCCTAAAGTTTTGGAACCTTCGGAATAGTAGGGACGCAGATTGATGTTGACAAAACCCCAACCGTAGGTATTGCCCACTTCTGAACAGAGACGGTTAACTTGATCGTAGTTGCCTTTAACTGCCATTACCGTGGGATTATAGATTAGGGTGCCGAGAATTTTGCCCGCTTCTAAATCGGAGGGAATGAAAACACAACAGTCTAAACCGGCGTGAGCAGCAATAGCGGCGGTAGAATTGGCGAGATTTCCCGTACTAGCACAGGAAACGGTAGTAAAACCTAATTCTTTGGCCCGGGTAAGGGCGACGGATACCACTCTATCTTTGAAGCTGAGAGTGGGCATATTGACGGCATCATTTTTAATGTAGAGATTTTTTAGACCCAAGCGCCGAGCTAAACGGTGGGATTTAACTAGGGGAGTCATACCCGTACCCACATCGATAGGATTTTCACTTTCCACCGGCAAAAAGGAACGATAGCGCCAGATGGAATTGGGACCTGCTTGAATGCTTTCTCTGGTAACGGTACGACGGATGAGGTCGTAATCGTAGTCCACTTCTAGGGGGGCAAAGGTTTCTTCGCAGATATTCAGCGCTTTCAGGGGGTAGGAGGTCCCTCCTTCCTTAGAAACCAAGCGGGTAAAGGTGGGGATGAATTTTGAGGTTTTGATGTTTGTCGCTAGGGTCATGATTTTCCTGTCTTGCCGTCAACTGAATCTACACACATCCTATCACCGGCAAAATCTTGGTGTCAAATATACCCGACAAAAATAGTCGGGTATAAATTTATACCAAAATAGGTGATATTCTGGGGAGCAGCAAGGGTTAAGGGGAGAGAGTTCGGCTGCCGTGTCAGGAAACTTCGGGGTAGTTTTAGGTCAAAAAAAGGACTAGGAGAAGGAATTTAAGTGTTTTAGGAGGCTATAGCCTATTTACTGCGAATTTTATCGAAATAAACCCTAATTTTCCTTTAAATAGCTTAAACAGGGGGCGATTAACTGCGGTTGCCAGAAAGTTTCTCGCTTTACTCAGGATGATTGTCAAGAAAAGTGACAAATTATGTGATTTTGTTGAGAAATAATAATTTTTCTAGGCTGCCCAATAAAATTGACTATTTTCAGCAGGAGACTCCGAGTCAGGAGGCAGGAGTCAGGAGATTATTTTTATTTATTCTTCCTTTTCCCCACACCCTACACCCCACACCCCACACCCCACTTCCCCATCACCCCACACCCCACACCC
>NZ_JAQMSY010000055.1:0-3567 GCF_028329095.1 Microcystis sp. CS-574 | reverse complement strand
TAATAATGATTCCTAGTAAGCTCGCTCCTATCCCTAATTCTTTCGTTAGCTTTTTGCCTAGAATCGCTCGATCTATTTCTAGCGAGAGAAGCCAGAAGCCTTTGTTGGCAAATTTTCTAGCTCGCTTGTCCCCCTGTCAGAAAATCAACACCACTGACGGATCATCAGCAATCATCAAGTTAATCGCTTGCATCAACTCTGCTGATTTTGGATGTTTACAGCGATCTAAATCGTCAATAAATACATATACTCGATCATTCCCAATATAGGCATCGACAATTTTAGCAAAATCTTCATGAAATTCTTCCTATCATCTAAACCCGATAGGTTTTGTCAGGTAGGGGATAGAAGATTTAACTATGTCTATAGAATTATTGGAGTTTAGTTTTACTAGGAATCAGAATTAATGACCAGTAGGTGACAGCCTCTGGATCGATTTCGGTAATCGGAATAATTTGCTGATTGGGTAAGGTTGCTCGTTCGATGTAGAGGGCGCGTTCTAATAATCCTAATTCCTCGAGAATATCACGAACTTTAGCGAAATGTCTGCCTAATTTAATAATCGCTGCTGCATCGATAAATGCTAGGCGATCCCGCAATATTTCCGCCTCTAAAGTAGCGGGCATGATACTAAATACGTCATTTCGATAAGTGATAGGTACACCCAGCATTGCTGCACTTGCCATCACTGAAGAAATACCCGGCACGACTTCAATGGAAAAGCGATCGCACAAGCGATTAAAGATATACATAAATGTGCCATACAACATCGGATCGCCCACACATAAAACTGCCACATCTCGGCCTAAGTTTAACTGTTCGGCGATATTTTCGGCGGCAATATCATAATGAGGTTGAGAACTGCGCTCGACACTAAAAGGTAAAGGCATGGGAATTTCTATCTGCTCGGGACGGATAAAATCCGAAACAATTGCCCGTGCCAAAACTTTGCCACTTTCTAAGGTAGGATAGGCAATTACCGGAACAGTTGTGAGAATCCGGTGTGCTTTTAGCGTCAACAATTCGGGGTCACCAGGACCGATTCCTAATCCATAAAGTTTGCCTAATTTATTCATAATTCGTTCTCTTTTGCTAAAGCATTGACTGCTGCTGCTGCGATTGCGCTGCCGCCCCTACGTCCGTGCAGGGTAATAAATGGCACGCCACGACTATTAGTTGCTAATTCTATTTTCGACTCTGCCGCTCCTACAAATCCCACGGGAAAGCCTAAAATCAAAGCTGGTTTATCTACATTTTGATCGAGCAATTCTAGTAGGTGAAAAAGTGCGGTTGGTGCATTACCAATGGCTACCACTGCTCCAGCTAAATGAGGTTGCCAAAGTTCTAAAGCGGCAGCGGAGCGGGTATTATTAATTTGCCGTGCTAACTCGGTCACTTCTGGATAATTGAGGGTACAAATAATCGGATTATTTTTAGGTAAACGGGCTTTGGTAATGCCATTAGCGACCATTTGAGAATCACAGAGAATTGCTGCCCCCCCAGCGAGGGCATTTCGTCCGATTTTAACCGCGTCCGGTGATGCTTCTAAATCTTCTGTTATGTCTGTCATCCCGCAGGAATGAATTAGACGAACCGCCACAGAAGCTAAATCATCGGGGAGATTTTCCCAGTTAGTTTCAGCCCGAATAATAGCAAAAGATTTGCGGTAAATTTCCTCACCATTCTTAATGTATTCCATTCTGTTCATCTAAATTTTTCGATTTTTGGGAGCTTAAAATTTGGGCTATGAGCGGGGGAATCTTGGTAAATTCTCCCTCAAATATGGGTGTTTCTAAGAACTTTTGACTATCACCCACATAGACTTGATAAGCTTCTAGTATTTGGCCATTTTCCTCGATGGTAGTTCCTAAAAGGGTAATTTCGGCAGGACCTGGTTGAGCGCAGGATTTAGCACAACCTGTCAAGTGAATATTAACAGGAGAATTGCAGGTTAAGTGTTTCTGCAAATAATCTGCCAGGAGAGAACCATGAATTTGAGTTGCAGTGGCCGCTGCCGCACAACCTGGTTTACCGCTACAGGCAACTATCCCCGCATCCCATCCAAGAGAAGCGGATAATCCTAGTGATGCCAGTTTTGGCAACAATTCTGACACTTTTTCATCGGGAATATCGGGTAATATAACAGTCTGCCAAGGGGTTAATCGTAACTGACCACTGCCAAAAGTTTCTGATAGTGCCGCTAATCCCCATAGTTGATTAGCCGTCAATTGTCCTAATCTTAATGATAGGCCAATATAAGATAATCCGGGTTGCTTTTGAGGATGAATTCCCAGATGAAAATAGGGTTGAGTAGAATGGGCAGTTTGCTGGCATTCTTGCCAGTCTATTATTCCAGTATAATTCCGATGTAATTGGGAGTTAACTTGTTCGAGATATTTTGTCAATCCCCAATCTTTGATTAGGTGTTTCATCCGAGGTTTTTTCCCCTTGATCTTAGGGGTTTGTTGAACATAATCGAGATAAACCTTTACTAGAGTTTTGACCACAGATAAACAGTTTTCTGGCTCAATTAATAAGTCCGTGTCATATAATTGTTTATCTCCTCCAAGTGCTAATCGAAAGCAAACAATAGAAGTTAAATTTGTCGGATTATTGAGGGCAATTGCTGATAGATGAATCTCGTTATAGCGGTGTTGCCAGGCCATAGTTGAACTGGTGCCAATTCCCACTGCACCGCCGCCATCGATCCCGATACTAAATTTAGGACTTAGTGGGGCAATTGATGGATAATTTTGGATAAAATTATCTAATTCTTGGACTAATGGACGAGTATCGATCAATTCTTGGCAGTCAATTCCAGCCGTGGGACTAGACATGATATTACGCAGATGATCGATACTGGGATTATGGGCAGCTAACCCTAATTTTTGCAGGGTTTGAAATTCTTCTAAACTGGGGGATTTTTGCAGTCCGCGAATTTGCAGATTTGCCCGATTGGTAACTTGTACTGTACTCTGCCATTGTTCGAGCCAAGTGGCGATCGCTTTTCCCTGTGGAGAATTGAGCCATCCACCGGGGGTGCGGAGACGAATTAAAAACCCATCTTGGGCAGCAGTGCCATAAAATAAACCGGGACAAGCATTTGCTTTAACTAACCAATTCACCGTTGTTTGTTCTCCATGCGACGCAGAGAAGTAGTTAGAAAATTAGTTGTCTATACTACCAATCAAAAGCTTGTAATTGGTATTCTGACTCGCAAGGAAAAAGGGAAGATGTACTCTTTTTACTTTTTACTTGATTACAGCTGCGGCACAGTACCAGAATTGCACTGGACTTTCCCAAAGACAAGTTTAAGGATCATACCACGTTTTTGGTTGAAAATCAGTATCGTTAAGAATCGCTACATTTTCCCCCCTTTGTGCTAAGACAAATAAACCTTGACGATAAGCATATTTATCCGCTCCTTCTTCGATTTCAATGCCTGCTACTGCCCCATATAATTGTTTGTGGTTATATTCGGGAAAAAATTGCCTAAATTCTGTTAGATTCTTGATTAATTCTTTGACATCATCTACACTTAAACTACTTTTGACTTCCACTACCAGC
>NZ_JAQMSY010000054.1:0-11934 GCF_028329095.1 Microcystis sp. CS-574 | reverse complement strand
CCCCTGCCCCCCTTGATAAGGGGGGTTTGATCCCCCCTACCCCTAGGTTTGATTGTAGGGTTGATTCATGAATCAACCCTACCTTGATAAGGGGAAAACCTAAAACCCATCTTCAATTTAATTATAACCAGCTACTGATCAGCCAACCTCATATAGTACATTTGTTCAAAAAAATCGAAAAAGAGAAAAAGGGTAAAAAGGAAAAAAAGAGAAAAAGGGTTACAAAGTCCTCCCAGCACCGCACACCACCCGAAAACCGAAGTTGTAGTAGTAGTTGTCGCGGCGGTTGCGGTCGGCGCGGTAAGCAGAACGGCAGCTATCTGGATCGTTGAACCAAGAACCGCCCCGCAGAGCTTTATTTGCCTGATTTTGCTGTTTTTTGCTCTTTTCTTGCCAAGCACTACCATCATTAGGTGCGCGTCGATAATTTTCTTGGAAGTCATCCTGACACCACTCCCAGACATTTCCGTGCATATCATACAAACCAAAACCATTGGGGGGAAATTGCCCCACGGGGGTGGTTCTCGCACGATATTCTCCTGCTGGTTCCCTAGCAAAGCGTTCCGTAGCATCGTAGTTAGCTAAATTTGAGGTGAGGGTTGCTCCGAAGTGGAAGGGGGTGGTGGTTCCAGCACGACAAGCATACTCCCATTCCGCCTCACTGGGTAGCCGATACTGTTTCTTGGTCATTTTAGAGAGCCTTTGGCAAAATTCTACGGCATCTAACCAAGATACCCTTTCAACGGGGTTTGTGCTGCCTTTAAACATCGATAGCTCTGGGTTTAAATCTCGCTCTACTTTTAAATCTTCTCTTTGGGCAATATATAACCATTGAGCTTGGGTAATCGGAGTTTGACTTAGGTAAAACGGAGCGATTTTTACTAAATGTCTGGGGGATTCTCGTTTGAACCAATCCCTATTGTATTTTTCCACTAGCCGCGCTATTTCCTCCGCTTCGGTTCCCATCCAAAACTCCCCCGAAGGAATATAGAGCATTTTTAAGCTGGGGGGATTTTCTTCAAAGTAGAAGGCTCTCACGGGTTCTTTGGCGGTAATTTGTCCCGTCTCATCCACAAAAACGGTTTCAGACTTGAACAGGGTTAGGTTAAATTTCTGGGTGATGATTTCTTCTTCTGTGTTATCCAAGACTTCCCTAAACTGGACTGGCATTGTCTCGGCGGTTATTTCTTCGCTTGCCAAAAATTTAAGCTGCTCAGGGGTTAAACGAAGGCGCTGATACAGTTCGCCATCTTCTACGCTGAAATCCTTAAGTCTATGCTTGAGCAGTTGAAACAATATTTCCTCTCCTCCCGTAAGCTCTTTTACCTTAGCTATGGTTACGGTTTTATATTTCCTCAGCCACTTTTCCTCAACCGGTAGGGGTGGAGGTGAGTCAACCATAGATTGCAGCTTTTGGCTAATTTCTTGGTACTTTGCTTCCCCTAGCTTTTGGAAAACCTTAGCAGACACCTTGGCAAAGGCGCGGACTAGATTAGCTGCTTCTTTGCCGAGGAGAACTTGGGGATTGGTAAGAATAAGACCAAAAAAGGTGGTGGTACTCAGGTTAAGTTTTTGGGCGATGTATTCCGAGAGGACAAAAATTACCTCTAAGGCGCGGCTATTCCCTAGTTCAGTGAGCAGAAGCTCTCTGTCCTCATCATCAAATTCAAAATCTAGGCTGTTGGGGGGAGTATGAAAGTTAAATTTACCTCCTTTGTCCCACTTCACTGGTTCCCCTCCTAGATAGACTTTGAGAAAACCGCTAAGGATGACTTCTGCTATGTTTAGGGGGTTAGAGGCGCTTAAAAGTTGGCTTTGGATAAGACGGATGATGGGAAGATTTACCGGGGCTGCGGCTAATTTTTTCAGTAATTCCCAAGCTAGAGGTGAGGCGGTACTGGCGAATAGTTCTAGAGCTTGTTTCCTAGACATCTCCGGAGAAATAGTTGCGGGTATTTCTCTGTTTTGGGGGGATTTTTCTAGTAGTACCCCCGCACAGGTGGCGTTGCTGTCACCACTGACAACGAGCGCCCAAGCTTTTAAGGATGAAGGGGTTAGGGAGATGGTGGGTAGGGGAAAGTAGGTTTTTTGGATTGTTTCTCTGAGAATATGTTGATTTTCCTCTTCCTTCTCAATTTGTAGTAGCAGGGGGATAGAGGTAAATCTCCAGTTTTGTGAAGGTTTCCGGGGGGTTTGGTTGACTAGGGAGACGAACCAACCTCGACTAAGGGCGGTTCTTTCCCACATTGCTTCCGGGAAGGGAGAAAGCAGGGTGACGATTTGGTGTTTTCCCCAGTCCTGAAAAGCTTGGTTATAGCGTCCTTGATACCAGTCTGGGGAAGTACAATCGCTGTAGAAGAGGATAAGTCTTTCGCCACGAGGATGGATGAGATCTTTTGGGTGAATTGAGCAAGTATCGTTAGAGTAGGTACGGATGGCTAAATTTTGCCTGTCTTCGTCCCATCCGATGCGGTAGAGTTTGACATCCCGAAAGGCCCCGATTTGTTCTAGCCAATCGCGGATTTCCCCGGCCATTTCTTTCCAAAAGACCATGGAGGCCCATTCTTCAATCAGTAAAACCACCTCTAGGGAACGGACTTTTTTGGCTTGGTAAACGGGTATTAGGGCTAAACTGCCATCTTTCTTGCCGATGCTATACTCGGCCGATTTCTGTACGGTGCTGTTTAGGTTTATTTGTCTTTGGGTGGCTGAGTCTATCTTTTGGATGAGGGGACGCACTGCCCGCCCTAATTTTAGGGTTTCTCGCCAGAATTTGGCATCGGGGATGCTAATGGGTAGGGTATCTGCGCCTATCTTCTCCGGCTGTTTTTGTGCCTCTGTCTCCCGTATTAAGGGAACTTCATCGGATGGGGCTGCTGGCTCTTGGGTTTCGTTTTTACTCTCCCGGGGGGGGTTTTTAGCGGTCGGGGTTTCTTTCTTTTCTTCCCTAGGCTCTGGACGGGGTTGGGGTTTTCCTTCCTCTTCTTGGGTGAGAACATACCACCATAAACTATCAGCTATCTGGTAACTGTCTAGGTCCCATCCCCTGCCCTTGACAAAGGTGATAAATTTATCAATCAGTTCTGGTGTGGGAGGGGTTTGGGTCATTTATTGCCTGTTTCGGTGAGATAGGTAAATAGTAGGTTGGTAAGGGACTTTAATTCTGCACCTGTGGGTTTATTTTCGCCCATGCTCATAAAGACGGCGTTTAAAAGCTGGTCCGTTGCTAGTTCCCCTTTTTCTCGTTTTTTAACATATTCTGCGATCGCTGCTTCTATTTTTTTACTTTCGGGACTGGCCTCTTTATAGTCAAAATGGCTTTTTACTATCTTTTTTAGTTCCTCTGGGGTGGGGTCGGGAATTTCTAAGGGCAGACATCTACGTTTAAAGGGTGGGGGAAAATCCCTCTCGCCGTTGCTCGTCATAATCACTATGGGGAACTGGAACTGTTGGCAGCTTACCTTACCTTGGGGGATGGATTCCCATTCACCGTCATGGGTTTGTACTGGTATTGGTTGGTTTTCGGTATCTTTAGCGAGTCGGGAAAGTTCGGTGATTTCAAATTTTCCCTCTTCAAAAAGGTTTAAGAGGTCGTTGGGTAGGTCGATGTCACTTTTATCTATCTCATCGATAAGCAGTACCCGGGGATAATTTCTCGGACAGAGGGCTGTTCCCAATGGACCCAAGCGGATATACTGCCCTATGTCTTTTTTTTCTTCTAATTGGTAATCTTGCAAACGTGCGATCGCGTCGTAGTAGTATAATCCCTCTTGTAGGGTGGTGCGGGTATTAATTGGCCAGACTAATACTTCTCCTAAGTCTAATTCGTAGGCGATTGCGTAGGCTAGGGAGGTTTTCCCTGTACCCGGTTTCCCTGTGACTAAAATAGGCCGGCGTAGGTGAATGGCTGCGTTTACGGTTTCGATGGTTTTATCGTTAACTATGAGTTGTTTTCCCCGCTCCTCGGATTTGTTGGTGGCGAAGCTTCGCCAGGGTGGGATTTTTGGCCAGGGAATCTCATCCCTTGAGCGTTTTTGATGATTGCCTTGAAAGATTTTCCATGAACTCATAGTTAGTTAACCTAGGTGCTGAGATGTTAAGTAGTGGAAGGGGGGCATCCGATTAGGGTCTTCTAAAAAGCATAATAGATGATGTCCTAGATGTTCTGGTTCATCTTCTAAATTATCTGGTGATTGTCGCCTCACCTCTTGAACTCTTGTGGACAATTGATTAATTTGAATACCCTGTAAGAGTGTATTAATTTCTGTTCTGTGAATTGCTTCCTGAGCATGACAGCGCGACCCAACGACTAAAGGTATGCCATATTTTAAGCTTCTTTTAAATAATTGCTCTAAATCCTCTTGAGTTGAAGCGCAAAGATTGCTCCATAGAGTTGTTTCTTGGCACAAATAGGACTCGCTGTTAGTAACTGTTTGTGTATCTATAGAATTTGTTGTTAATCTCTCCCATCTACTTTTCCAATCTTTATAAACTGGGCGATTCCGATATCTATTCTCCAATCTCATAAGAGAACGAACATTAACAAAATATACTCTCTTAAGTTGAGTTGGGCTATCAAAGTAATTGTATTCCCAAGATTCAAAGTTAGTATATAGTAGCTTACCATCGGTGAAAAATTCAATATTTAAGTTTGCACCTCCTCGCTCATGACAATCTTCAATAATTTTTGTTAAAATGTTCGTTATATCTTTTTGAGTATAAACATCTTTGCTAACGCTACTATCTACAGGAAGAGGTATATAATTATTTCCTTGACTTTGAGATGTATTTAACTGTAGAAAACACGCAGCAAATTTATATTCAGGGAAAGTATTTGCTTGACTTTTACTCTCCTCTATTTTGATAATTAGATAGTTGTTAATATTTTCTCGATTGTCAGGTTCTGGATTAATTGCTGGTATCTCTGCTATCCAAGCATTGTAATCTGTGTCAGTAATATTTAATAGTTTCTTTAACTCCTGTATTGTTTGTTCAATGTATGAGCGAGTGTCGCTATTAATTCTGCTATCTTGAGTAAGTCTAAAAAGTATTCTTAATAAATCTTTATCATCTCGAATATTTATGATTTTATCGATGATTTCTTCAAAATTAGCATTGTCATTATCTGGCAAGTACGACTTTATGATCAGATTCAGTTCTGCTTGTTGTTGTCCAGACAATTTATTTTTAAGCTCTGTAAATATATTAATTTTTGTCTTGCTTTTAACAAAACTATTTTCTACAGAGATACCCTTGTTATCGATAGCATTCCAATGCTCAATTAATGTAATAAAATTGGTCTTTTGAACTTCTATAGGCGTTTTCATAGCTTCTGTGAGAGCTTTAGAAATCAAGGGAAATAATTTTTTATTTGCTTCTTTCCTAAGATTTTCTGAATTTAAGTAATTTTTCTCTGCTATCTCAGCATAAGTTAAATCTTGACGAAATCCATTTACTAAGATTTTTTGTATATCAGATAATCCCTTATTATCTACTTTTATAACTAACTGCATTACAATGCCCAAAAAATCTGATTCATTCAGATCACTTGGTTTTTTAGACTTAGGTTTTCTATCTCCCATTTGTACTTGTGGTTCTCCTTTTAAGAATACAATTCACAAAATGCTACTTTTAGCTACTTAATGATACTTTGGCAAGTTGACTACTAAATGCTACAAAAACCACCTCGACAATTAAAAGGGCTAGAAATAAGCTAAAAGTGTAGTCTAATTCAGAGCTTATGTACATCTCAAACTACCAGATTAAATCACTAACCGAGAGGCTAAAAAATCTCTTGGGGTATGTACCCAAAGAAGCTTGGGTAATTAATCTCGCCATCGAGATAGAAATCTCTCCAAAGCCGTTTTTTAGTGATGGGCAATTAATCCAGCACTACCGAGAAATTGAACAGCTGCACAGCTAATAAAACCGCCTGAATTTGGTTATTTAACCATTTTCAGGACAGTACAACTTATTTTCTACTGTCATGATACTGAAAAAACCCACCCCAACACAAGCATCGGCTTTAAGGGATAATCCACGCCTAGGGATGCTCCAACTCAGCGATAATCGTCTCGTACAAGCTTTCTTTGACTGGCTAACAGGCTACTACCTTACCCCCCCTCTCTGGAAAAGCACCCCCTCCTTAGAATTACTCTATGGCATACTCCAGTATATAGGAGGATTAGCGATCGCTCTTAGCCACTGGCAATTAATACCCCTAGGATGGGTGTTATCCGTAGCTGGAGCGGCTCAATTGCAAGAAATAGCCCACTTTTGCGCCCATAATGCTTTTTTCCCTCAATATCCCACTTATAACCATCTTTTAGGTTGTTTACTTACCTTAATTACTGGGAAAAAGCCCTTTCCATTGTTCAAAAAAGATCACCTATTAATTCACCACCCGCCGAAAAACCTAGCTACCATGAATGACAAAGGGAATACCCCCTACCTAGTAGAAGATTTAGGTTTTGAATTTGGCCAAGAAGAGGCCTTCTATTGGCAAAATTTGGGCAAGTTATTACTCTCTCCCAAGTTTTACGGAGAAACCTTCCTTTCTCGCCTGACTAATCTCCTTAAAGCTCCCATTAACTATCAAATAGCCACCCTGATTGTGCTTTTCTTGGCCTCTGTTTGTGCGGGTTTAACCCATTCTTGTTTAATCTGCTTACTCTGGGCGGTATTTACCCAACTCGGAACCTATGCAGCCGCACTCTTGCAACAGCTACCGGAGCATAATTGGGCCTATGAAGCCGATGATAATGAGGGAGCTAAATCTCAGGTAATTGGTAAATCTTTTGCCCTATATTTGGGTGCTTATCCTCCGCACTCGGACCACTGGTTAGAGTGGTTAAAATGGTACATAGAATTAGTAGGAGCAGTCTTTATTCGGCTGACCATCCTTCCAGTTAGCCTAGGGGCGCACTGTGTTCACCATGCTACAACAAACGATCACAACTGGGCTAACCAACTATATACCCTAAGAGCTTTTCAGACTGGCTCGGTGAAAGGATGGCAGCGTTATCAATTCCTTGAGGTTTGGGGATACCGAAACGCTTTAAACTACGTCTTTGTCGGTTTTAGTTTAAGGGGAAAAAGCTAAATTAAACTCGGTGTGCAACTATATTTTTAGTCTTGATTTACAACAAGGCTTTCAGAAATCAGCAGAGATAAAGTATCCTCTGGAACCCTGATTCTGTCGTTTTTAGTTGCACATCGCGTTAAATTAACCTAATTCTATACTCTCTCGCAAGAGTACAAGAGCGACTATCTCAACAATCTGTTATTGGCTCTCCCAGGTTTGGTGGGTAAAATGTATTCTAAGATACATTACTCAAGAGCGAGGGAGTGGAGCGAACCACAAAGACACAAAGGACACAAAGATCGATCCTGTGTAAGTTAAACTTATCACACAGAACCTAGAAGAGCCTGTTATTTTTCGTGCTGTTCGTAAGCTGAGACGATTTTTTGTACTAGGGGATGACGCACCACATCGGCCCGGGATAGGTAACAAAAAGCGATCCCTTCTACTGATTTTAGGATTTTTTGAGCGGCAATTAACCCCGATTCCTGTGGTTGCGGTAAATCGGTTTGGGTGACATCTCCAGTTACTACCATGCGCGAACCGAATCCCAAGCGAGTTAAGACCATTTTTAACTGTGCTGGGGTGGTATTTTGGGCTTCATCAACGATAACAAAAGCATTAGCTAGGGTTCGTCCCCGCATATAAGCTAAGGGAGCGATTTCGATTTTACCCCGTTCCATCAGGTCGGGAATTTTGGCCGCTTCGATAAATTCGTATAAAGCATCGTAGAGGGGACGCAAAAAAGGATCGACTTTTTGCTGTAAATCACCTGGGAGAAAACCTAATTTTTCCCCCGCTTCCACGGCCGGCCGGGTGAGGATAATCCGTTCTACTTTATCTTCTAATAGAGCCTGTACGGCTAAAACGGCGGCTAAAAAGGTTTTCCCCGTGCCAGCAGGTCCAATACAAAAGGTGATATCGTGACTTTGAATCGCTTGGATATATTGACGCTGACGGAAGGTTTTTGCCCGAATTAGCTCCCCACGACGGGTACGAGCGAGAATATCCTGCTGTAGTTCTTTATACTCGCTAGAACGCCCCGTATCGAGGGCATGGATAGCGGTCATAATATCGGCTTCGGCGATTAACTTGGCCTCTTGCCATAAAATACTTAAGGAGCGCACAATCGCTGTGGCACGCTCCACCGGGGTTGGTTGCCCCGCAATCCGCAATTCCATCCCTCGGAGGACTAAATTCGCCCCAGTTTGCTTGGCTATCAATTTGAGGTTAGCTTCTTGATGACCCGCTAAAGCGATCGCACTTTCTGAACTGGGGAATTGAATCGTTTGCCAAGTTTCCGTCATGCTTGGGGCTAAATTATCCTTTGGCTGTTTCTACCACTTTAGCAAAAGCGACGGGATCGAGGACGGCTAATTGGGCCAACATTTTCCGATTGAGGAGGATATTAGCTTTCTTTAATTGTCCGGTCAGTTGGCTGTAACTGATGCCCTGTTGACGAGCCGCGGCATTAATGCGGGTAATCCAAAGACGACGAAAATCGCGTTTACGTTTGCGACGGTCTCTATAGGCATTCCGCAAGGCCTTCATTACCTGTTGGTTAGCTGTACGGAATAGGCGCGAGTGAGAACCGCGAAAACCTTTGGCTAATTTGAGAACTTTTTTGCGTCGCTTGCGGGCGACATTCCCCCGTTTTACTCTAGACATGATAATCCTTTAGACGATTTTTCTGGAAAATTTACAAATAGGGCAACATTAAGCGCACTTCCTTCTCGTCGCGCTCGTCCACTAGGGTAATCTGGGACAAACGACGGCGCTTGCGTTCGGCACTTTTATGATCGAGTAGGTGATTTTTGAAGGCTTTGCGACGTTTGATTTTTTTGCCGCTTCCCGTGGCCTCGAATCGTTTGGCCGCCGCCTTTCGCGTTTTTAGCTTGGGCATAAACTCCCTTTTATTAAATCGACACAATCACTAATACTATCACAAATACAGGACTTTGGGCAAGGAGTGGCCAAAAGATTCCCAGCTTATCCTTACTTTGGCCAGGTCTGTGGGTAGGAATTAAATCAATCGGGAATTTTCCCCCTTCCTTTCGATCGAATCGCTAAGATCCAGATAAAGTCTCGCGTTAACACGCATCTGGAGAAGTTATGGCTAAAACCCTACTAGAACAATTACGGGAATTTACAGTGGTTGTTGCCGATACTGGCGATATCCAAGCGATCGAAGCTTTCACCCCCCAAGATACCACCACTAACCCCTCCCTGATCACGGCTGCGGCCCAAATGCCCCAATATCAGCCGATTGTCGATCAAACCCTGCAAGCGGCCAGAAAAGAATTGGGAAAGCAGGCCACCCCGGAAGATGTGGCCACATTAGCTTTTGATCGCCTAGCGATCGGTTTTGGTCTGCAAATCCTGCAAATCGTCCCCGGCCGCGTCTCCACCGAAGTGGATGCTCGTCTTTCCTACGATACCCAAGCTACCATCGACAAGGCCCGTTATCTCATTTCCCAGTATGAACAAGCGGGTATCTCTAGAGAAAGAGTCTTAATTAAAATTGCCTCGACTTGGGAAGGGATTAAAGCCGCAGAAGTCCTCGAAAAAGAGGGAATTCACTGTAATTTAACCCTATTATTCGGTTTTCACCAGGCGATCGCCTGTGCGGAAGCGGGAGTCACCTTAATTTCTCCCTTTGTCGGTCGGATTCTCGATTGGTATAAAAAAGAAACTGGTAAAGACTACGTTGGCGCTGAAGATCCCGGAGTCCAATCCGTTACCCAGATCTATAACTACTATAAAAAGTTTGGCTATAAAACCGAAGTTATGGGGGCAAGTTTCCGCAATATCGGCGAAATTCGCGAGTTAGCCGGTTGTGATCTTTTAACCATTTCCCCGAAACTTCTCGAGCAATTGCAAGAGACAGAAGCCGATTTACCCCGTAAGCTCGATCCAGACCAGGCTGCAACCCTTGATATTGTCAAAATTGCCATGGATCACGCGACTTTTGAGAAAATGCACGCCGAAGATGCCATGGCTTCTGAAAAACTAGCGGAAGGTATTCAAGGTTTTACCAAAGCTTTAGAATTATTAGAACAATTGCTGATTCAACGTTTAACCCAGTTGGAAGGTCAGTCAACCCTAGAACACGCCGCCGAAGATATTTTCCGAGTCTATGACCATGATGGCGATGGTTTCATCACCCGGGAAGAATGGGCGGGAACCGATGCGGTATTCGATGCGATCGATATTAACCATGATGGGAAAATTTCTCCCGATGAGATCGCTGTCGGTTTGGGTGCGGCTTTTCGTTTAGTGGAAGCTTAGAATTAGTCGTGAGTTGAAGGAACCGGCATCAGTCCCCACCCGCACTCACCCCCACCAGTGGGGAAAGTGCCGGAAGTGGGGAGCTTTTTACTGTTCACTGGTAACTGATCACTGATCACTGATTAAGCTGTCTCTTGGGCAGCGGCTAATTCCTCCAGTTTTCCCTGTTGATCCTTGGCGATACAGGATTGAATCACCTCTTCGATATCGCCATCTAAAATGCGATCGAGGGAAAAATTCTCATTTAAGCGATGATCGGTGAGACGATTATCCTTATAGTTATAGGTGCGAATTTTTTCCGAACGGGAACCGGTTCCCACCTGAGAGCGCCGCATGGAACTGACTGCTTCCTGTTGTTCCTGTAACTTTATATCGTACAATTTCGCCCGGAGAATCTGCATAGCTCGTTCCCGGTTTTGCAATTGCGAGCGCTCTTCGGTGCAGAAAACCCGGATTCCCGTGGGTTTATGGATTAAATCGACGGCAGTTTCCACTTTATTGACATTTTGACCGCCTGCTCCCCCAGATCTAGCCGTGGTTAACTCAATATCCTTGGGATCGATATGCACTTCCACATCGTCCACTTCTGGCATAATTGCCACGGTAGCAGTGGAAGTGTGGACGCGACCACTTGCTTCCGTCAGAGGAACCCGCTGCACCCGATGGACTCCCGCCTCAAATTTCAGCTTACTATAGACGTTATCGCCTTTAATCTCTAAAATTGCCTCTTTAAATCCCCCCATATCCGCCGGAGATTCACTCAAAAGGCTAACTTTCCATTTTTGAGTTTCGGCATATTTTGAGTACAAACGCACTAAATCTCCCGCCCAAATACTGGCCTCATCACCTCCGGTCCCGGCGCGAATTTCCAGCATGATATTCTTTTCATCGAGGGGATCCCGGGGCAGCAGCAGAATTGTTAATTGGTCTTCCAAAGTGGCGATTTTTGCCTCTAATTCTGCCACTTCTAGGGCGGCCATTTCGCGTAATTCGGGATCGCTGGCGGATTCTTTGAAGATTTGTTTCGCACCGATTAAATCCTCTTGACTTTTTTGCCAAATTTCGTAGGTGTTGACCGTTTCCTCTAGGGAAGCGCGGGATTTGGCCAGACGATGCAATTCACCCGGATTACTGGTGACATCGGGATCCGCTAGACGACGGGTTAATTCTGTGTAGGTCTGTTCTACAGATTGCAGTTTGTTGAGTAAATAACTTTCAGCCATAATCGATAGCCACAAATAGGGTTAAACGGGGTTAATTTGAAGATAACCCGCAAATTCTTTGGATTAGAAGCGTCTGAGAGATAATAGAGACGCAATCCTTTTAATTGTCTTAATTTTCTTTGTCTGGAGTTCTGCGAGCTAGGAAAAATCCCGCTCAACTGCTGACAGTCAGTCAGTTTTGCTAATACTTAGAAATATTTTTAGGCCAGCAAGCGGCAAGGGAAGACATTTTTTTCTTAACCAGATTATTCCTATATCTGAAGCTATCATTTTTTGGCTCGTTTGAGCAAGTAGTGTTAAATCCTGTTTAAAAGTGGGGAATTGGGGTGTGGGGTAGTGGGG
>NZ_JAQMSY010000053.1:0-3917 GCF_028329095.1 Microcystis sp. CS-574 | reverse complement strand
GGTGTGGGGTGTGGGGTGTGGGGTGTGGGGTGTAGGGTGTAGGGAAAGAAACCTCTTTCATCTGTGGGGGTGAAAATTTTTTCATCGGGACTGCCTCCTGCCTTCGTTATTGACTCGAATTTTGCTGATTTTCTGTTTTTTTTAGTCTGGTGTGGCAGAATCTAGAAAAACTTAACAATAATCAGCAATCAGCGAGAGATATACTACAAACAAACATGAGCAAGTTTTAATTAAGAGAACTATGAGCTTTCGATTTGGCAAAATCTTGATAGCAGGGGTATTAGCGACACTTTTGCTAGTAACTTCCTGTGCTAAAGCTCCCTCGCAATTTGACCAAGCGCAACAGGAAAGTACCGCTCGCGGGGCGGCGGCAGTGGTGAAAGAATCCACCTCTGGCGGCAGTTTTAATCGGTTTTTCCCGCCTTCTGGGGGAGGATACGAGCGCGTCTATACCCAGGAGAAAAAAGGCTTTGCTGAGGCAAAACTGAAGCAAGATGGCAAAGTTGTGGCTATGTTAGCCATATCTGACATTAGCAATAATCCCGCCGCAGCCAATAAATTCCAAGACAGTCAAACCACAATCAAAGGTTTTCCCTCTATCGAACAGGGTGCAACCGCCAGCTCCGTTTTAGTCAATAATCGCTATCAAGTCAAGGTTTTATCGCGGGATACGGATTTTGATGCCAGCGATCGCCAAGCTTGGTTGGCTAAGTTCGATTTAGATGGTTTAGCAAAATTAAAGTAAGGAGACATCCGTGAGTAAGCCAATTTTTGAACTGGTGGACAAATTACCGACGAATAATCTCACCGTCAAAGTTCTCAAAACCCTTGATTATGTGGTGCCGGGAGAGTGGGATAACCTAGTCGGGTTTAAAAATACGATTATCAAAGTCACCGGCGAAACCGACGAAAGCATGATCCAACAGATTGGCGATCGAGCCGTTTGGTTGTTTAATGATAAATCCCAGGGCTATCAACGGGCGCTCTGGCTCTACCAAACCATCGACAGCGCCGATAATGCCCTAGCCACTGCCTCTCTTGCCAATGCCGTCGGTGGTAAAATTCCCCTCATGGGCGGTTTAATCGAAAGATTAACCCCTGCCCCCGAAAAAGCGCAAACCATCGATCTAACCTTGAAATTAGTGACCGAATTAGTCGCTTTTTGTCAAATTAATGGCATTCCGGGGGATAGTATCGGGGATTTCGTCACTTCTCTGGGAGATTATAGCGGCGAATCCCTGATGCGGATGGCGGCGTTAGTTTGTTTGGATGGTTTGATTCCTCTGGGGGGCAGTTTTATCCGCAAAGTGGAATCTACCCTCAGTATTCTTCACCCAGAAGACTTAGAATCTAACTCTACTTTCGGCAGTATTAAAGAATTGATTCCGGGGGGAAATACTGCCAGAAAATTAGACTTTATCGGTCAAAGTTTCGACTCGACTAAAGGTTGGATGAGTAGTTTTGTCAGCGATCGCGATTTGAGCCAGCAGGGATTATTGAGCAAAATTCAGGGATTTATCGACTTTTCTGCCGATAAATTGGTGTATGTTGGGGCATTTCTCGATATGACGACTAATTACTATGAACATACCGGCATTCAAACCCTGGCTCGTCGTTTAATCGAAAGAGCCGTGGCGGAAATTTAACTGCAAGACTCTGAAACAAGCGAAGAAAAAGCTCTAGAAAAAGTTTAGGCTCTTCTAGGTTCTGTGTGATCAGTTTAACTTACATAATGATCGATCGATCTTTGTGTCCTTTGTGTCTTTGTGGTTCGTTCCACCCCCTCGCTCTTGAGAAATGTATCCTAGAATACATTTTACCCACCAAACCTAGGAGAGCCGTGCTTACTTCAGCTATCAAAAAGCAGCGCGTGAAATGCCCGCACAAAATGGAGCAATCAAACAACCCCGATAAATTTTCCTGTCCCCAACCTGATATGATCGAAATTGGCGATCTTACGATTAAGACCAATGCAAAATTTTCCTATCTCTAAACCCCAATGATTTAGGGCTTTTTTACTTGAGAATTTGTCGTTAAGGACAGCAGCATCAGCTTATTTTTTATCTTTAGCCCCGCCTATCTAACCGCTCATGTCTATTGAAGAAGCTTTGAAACTCCTAAAAGAATATGGATGTATTAAACTAAAAATTGCCCAATCTCCTGAAGAAGAAGAAGCTCTAAGACAGGCAATTTTATTGGTTAACCAAGGTTCGGAATCAATTAATTTAGGTATCTGTGCCGATAACAATGAAGAGGGATTTAAAGCTCTGAAAGGTTATCTACAAGCCCTAGGATACCCCCTGCCTAATAGTCTCCCAGAAGACCAGCCAGAACAGGGAGCGGTGTATATTAAATATAATACCCAAAGACAAGCTTCCTATCTCGATTCTTATACGGGAACCTATCGCGGTGTCCTGGTTTCTTGTCAATCAGAAAATGATCAATTAGTCGGTACTTATGGTCACTTTCCCCTCGATTTATTCTCTTAAGAGGGAGAGTTTTGGGCTTATTTAAGCTATTAACAATCATCGGCACCCCCCTAATCAAGGGGGGATTAAGGGGGGATCAAAGACCAAATCTATTGAATTCTTAACTTTTTACCTGAAAAAAATATGTATTTGTTAATTCCAGCAGCGGGAATGGGTAAACGGATGGGCAGCGATCGCAACAAGTTACTGCTCACCCTGCACGGAAAACCGCTCCTCGCTTGGACTTTGCTGGCTGCCATGCAATCCAGGGCAATTATCTGGATTGGCATCATGGCACAACCGGAAGACTTTGAGGAGATCCGAGAAATTATAACCGCCATAAATGCCCTTAAACCCGTGCAAATCATCCAAGGAGGCGAAACCAGACAAAAATCAGTTTACAATGGCTTACAAGCCCTGCCAGAGGGGGCTGAGACGGTTTTAATTCACGATGGGGCGCGATGTTTAGCCACCCCCGAATTATTCGATCGCTGTGCTGTCGCTTTAGCCACTTGTCAGGGTTTCATAGCGGCGGTTCCGGTGAAAGATACGATTAAAATTGTCGATAGCAAGGGTTGGATTAAGGATACACCCGATCGATCTCGGTTGTGGGCGGCCCAAACGCCCCAGGGTTTTCAGGTAAAATTATTAAAAGAATGTCATGAACAGGGCCGAAAATTAGCTTGGGAAGTCACCGACGATGCCGCCTTATTAGAAAAATGTGGTTTTCCCGTCAAAATTGTCGTCGGTGAAGAAACTAACTTAAAAATTACTACCCCCGGAGATCTGGCAATTGCCGAATATATTTTAAGTCAACGTTTATAATTTTTCATCTACTTTAACGCCGTCCGGTTTAACAATACGAGCGGGAATACCCACCACCACGCAATTAGGTGGAATATCCTTTACTAGCACTGAATTTGCGCCCACGGTGACATTATCGCCGATGGTAATATTTCCCAAGACTTTAGCGCCGGCGGTAATCCTGACATTATTGCCAATTTTGGGGCGACCGCTTTTATCTTTATAGCCAAAGACCGATTTTGTCCACAATGTAGGGGCGAACTGCGTTCGCCCAAAAGGTACATTATCAAAGCGCAAGTCCCTTATTTATGACAATGAAGTAACTAGAACTGGCTCCTAGGCAAGGCTACGAGCTTTATAATCATAATAAATAGCTGCTCAAAAAACCCGAAAACGCCATAGGAGTTTAGCAAATGTCTAACGAAACTGTAACTTATTCCCTAGAAGCTATCCTGATAAGGATTGAGAGTAAAATCGATAAAATCGATGAACGTCTCACAAAATTAGAAATCGGACAGGCCGAACTCAAAGCCGAGTTAAAAGGCGATATTAAAGTATTAGACGAGAAAATCGAGGGATTAACTACACGGGTTGGTTATCAGGAATTTACCAACCGGGGGATTCTCATCGCTTTGGTGGTTGCCG
>NZ_JAQMSY010000052.1:0-2901 GCF_028329095.1 Microcystis sp. CS-574 | reverse complement strand
ATATCCCAATCGATCGGAGGGCGCAAGCTTTGCGCCCCTACAGTAACGGATTTTGTCCACAATGTAGGGGCGAACTGCGTTCGCCCAAAAGGTACATTATCAAAGCGCAAGTCCCTTATGGCTTTTTGTCAACGGGGAAGTCCAGTTATTGAAAGATTAAATAATACCTTTCGACTAAGGATTTCTTGGCTGGTGAGAGAGAGTCTATCTTTCTCTAAAAAAATGGAGAATCACCTGGGGGAACCCTTTGGTATTTTATCCATGACCACAATGCACAGCAAGGCAAAGGATTAAGCCGCCATCACTAAGCTAAGACGCATTTAAAGCACTTATTCTTAAGATTAGCCGAATCTCCCCCAATCCCTTTACTGTTGCCTCTTGCCTCTTGCCTCTTGCCTCGTCTCAACAAGCAATTTAAATGCTTAACAGCTTACTACCGAATCACCACCAGAATTATGAATTGGGGAGCTTTTTTCAGTGAGCAGTGAACTGAAAACTCACATCTGCTCACTGCTCACTGATCACTGATTGCCTCCTATTGACACAAACGCTGATAAACTGTGGCTAAAGCTCGGACATCACCAACGTTACCCGGGAAAAGAACCACAGGTAAATTAGGAAAGAGGGGATGATCGGCTGCTGTACGGACCATGGAGACACCGGGGAGAATCTGACCGAGTAAACGGGCCGATTGCAGGCTTAAACCCGTACTTAAGACATCATTCGAGGTAATACCGCCTTTACTGATTAAAAAACTGATATCACTGGGTAAACCCTTAACAATGTCCATTAACAGGGTGGAGACGGCAACCCCAAAATCAAGGCGTTTCTGCACAGAAGCAAAGGTTAACTCTTGCCGACTGGTATAGATCACGGGGGTTTGTTTATTTTTGTGAATAAGCTTGACTTTTTCCAGAGCTTGTGCTAGGAGTTGCTCTCGTTGCTCAGGACGATCGCGCAATGTCGTCACATCGATTTCGACTCCGACGGTGTTGGGTTGTTGAAGCAGTTTATCTAATTGTTGGCTAGTTTTTTTGACGTGGGAACCGACGATAATTGCCCCGGCTTCCCCCGTGGGCTTATACTTACCCATAGATTCGGGTGCGATCGGTTGAGTTCCTAAATTAGCCAAAGAAGTTAAAATACTGGCGGCACTACGGAATAAAAATTTTTTTCCTTCCCCTGCGGCGGTTAAAATATCTTCAGCAAAGCGATCGAGATCCGCTTGAGTTTCCCCATCTACCACCCCACATTGATTATTTTTGAGCTTTTGCAGTCGTTCTAAACTACCTTGACGGATATCTGCCAGTAAAAATCTTTCCACATCATCTGCTTTAATTTTACCTTGCGTTTTCTCCTCCACATAATCCGGCAGATAACTATAGTGGTAGGCAAAAACCGAATCGCGAGCGAATTCCGTCTCGTGGACGGGAGTGGGAACGCCATCGATGATTAAATAGTGAATACTATCGCGAGTGATTCTCCCTCCCTCAAAAAAGGCTGGAATCAGGAAATGAGCATCAAAACCGCCCAATTCTTCGGCAATAACATCAGTTTCGATCGGATAATGCCCGCGCAGGGTAGAATCGGAACGACTAACCACCAAAAAATCCTCGATTCCCTCTTTAGTTAAGGCAGTTTTCAGGTTATGACAGACTTCTCTGGTGACAGACTCGGCTTTTTCGGGGGTTAAAGCGCGAGTATTGGTCAAAACAAAGAAAATTGGCGCATTATCTGCCAATCCCAAGCGGAGAGTATCTTCATCCCACCGCATCAATAACAGACAACTATGGACTGTTTGGGAACCTGTCGGGTCATCATCTAAGACTATAATTTTAGGTCTATTATTGCTCATATATTTTTTATCAGGATGGGAGGGACGGGGGAATTAAGAGAATCTGGTTAATAGTTTATCGGGTTCTGGTTCCCCATTAAAGTCGTCCCCTCCCTAAGCAACCGCTATCAATCTTGATCACAATCTGTCCAATATAGGATAAGCTATACCATGATTCATACAGTGACGAAGTTGAGCGCGGGAGACTTCCCTTTGAATACGTTAATCCACCCCACTGCGGTTATCCATCCGTCGGCAAAACTTGATCCCAAGGTTAAAGTTGGTCCCTATGCTGTGATCGGGGCCAATGTGGAAATTGAAGCTGATACAATTATTGATGCCCATGTGGTCATTGAAGGTCCGACCAAAATTGGCAAGGGTAATCATATTTTTTCTGGGGCTGTTATTGGTAATGAACCACAGGATTTAAAGTATAAAGGGGGCGAAAGTAGCGTAGAAATTGGTGATTATAACCAAATTCGCGAGTTTGTCACGATTAATCGCGCCACGGATACGGGAGAAGTTACCCAAATTGGCAGTAATAATTTGTTAATGGCCTATGTTCACGTTGCCCATAATTGTATTTTGCAAGATAACATTATTATCGCTAATAGTGTCGCCTTGGCTGGTCATGTTCAGATCGAATCAAAAGCAGTTATCGGGGGGGTTTTAGGAGTACATCAATTTGTTCATATTGGCAAAATGGCCATGTTAGGAGGAATGAGTCGTATTGATCGCGATGTTCCCCCTTTTACTTTAGTGGAAGGCAATCCCTGTCGCGTGCGAACTCTTAATTTAGTCGGTTTACAAAGGGCCGGTTTTACCGATGAAGATTTAGCTTTACTCAAAAAAGCTTTTCGGATTATCTATCGTTCTAATATAAATCTTCAGGAGGCTTTAGAACAAGTTTCTCTCTTAACCGATAACCCCCATGTTCAACATCTCTGTCAATTTTTACAATCCTCTACCACCGGAGAAAAACGTCGCGGTTTAATTCCGGGGAAATAATTTTTTTATTGAGGAACAGGGTGTGGAAAGTGGGGTGTGGGGTGTAGGGTGTGGGGTGT
>NZ_JAQMSY010000051.1:0-6936 GCF_028329095.1 Microcystis sp. CS-574 | reverse complement strand
GTTTGAATTGTTCATCTGATAAGTTTTGATAATCCATAATTTTGCTAATAAACATAGCAAAATTATAGATGATTTCCTGACCTAAGATCACATTTTATTCTTTTTTCCACTTCAATCTAAGAATTGAGAAAAAAGCAAAAACTTATATTATACCATAAAAAAATTATGCAAGAGGTCTATTATAATCAAGGCAAAGCCTAGCGATAAATTCACTCGTGCGGTCAATTTCCTGATAAGGATCCACCACACCAGAAAGAATGACCAAAAGATCGATATCAGAATCTTCCCGTCCATATTCCCGTGCTTGGGAACCGTAAAGGACGATTTTCTGTAATTGGTTTTGATAGAGCAGATGGAAATAATCTTTTATCTCCCGCAGAATAACCTCTAGCTGTAGATTTTTCATCTCCTAATCTCCTAACATCTCCTCTAATGCGTCCAAATCCTGACGAATATCAGCCTCTAAAGCCCTTAAATTCTGTAAAATCACCTTCGGCGGCTCATAGCTCACTTCCTCGTACTCTATCTCCTTATAACGGTTAATTGATAGATCATAAGCATTGGCCTGAATCTCCTCGCGAGGCACAAAAAACGCCTTTGCTTGGCGATTGGTATCCTTAGCGGAGTCGCGTTGCTGCCAACAGCGCAGCAAGTCCGGGATATCATTATCGGCAATCGGTTGGCGCTTATCATCGAGAGAGAAACCATCCGCCACCATGTCATAAAACCAAACGAAGTCAGTCCCCTTTTCCCTTACCCCCAGTTTCGTAAAAATCAGGATCGCAGTAGATACCCCCGCATAAGGTTTAAACACCCCCGACGGCATCGATATCACCCCCTCTAGCTTATGTTCTTCTACCAAGATGGTGCGGATGTCCTTGTTTCGAGAGCATATACTCGTAAAGGTCGCCTTTGGTGTCCCGATCCTCCATAGGGATTTTTTCAATTTGCTCGATTACTGTCCCCAGCAGCGCCGGAGACGCGATGAGAAACACCGCGTCCTTCATGTGTTTAGCGTAGGTGCTACCCTTGGACAATTGCCCCAGATCTTTGATAAAGGGAAACGCTTCATCCCGGACAATCTGGAGCATTGTCTCGGCATCATCGAGATTTTTGAAGTGGGACCAACGGATATGCTGTTGGCTGGGGGAAAAGGTGGGATTTTCGAGGTTTTCGCCTAATCTTTGGGATTTACGCTCCTTAGCTAGTTCTAGGTCATCTAGGCGCTTGATGAAGAGTAAATAGGAAATCTGCTCGATTACCGAAAGCGGGTTACTAATGCCGTTATTCCAGAAGGTTGTCCAAAGTTTATCTATTTTGGATTTTAATTCGCCGGTGATCATCGCTGTTTACTCGTTCACTGCTTTCAATATTGCAGTAATATTGTACTGAAAATCGGGGGGTCTCTTAGGTTTTCTGGGTAAAATATATTCTAAAACTGGCTAGGGGGTGGAACGAACCACAAAGACACAAAGGACACAAAGATCGATCGCTCCTATATAGCTCAGTTTCTCAATTTTATCTGGCAATCTTGCCTAGCGATCGCTTTGCAATCACTAATTAAAGCCTTTTCTAGCCAAGCTTCTACTGATATGCAGCCAACCCTATTTATAAGTAGATAGGCGTTAAAAATTATCAGATGCCCCCCTTATTAAGGGGGGATTAAGGGGGGATCGAACCTAAAATCCATTTTTAATTTAATTATAACCAGCTACTTAGCATCATTGGATTTTACTAACATTGAGAATACTTAACCCAATGATCTTATCCCCTTGATAACGAATAATCACATCATTATCTGTTAATTCGCTATCATCCGCAGGTAAAGATGGTTGATAAAAATTAATATACAAAACATCTGCTTTTGCATCATAAGCTGTCCAAAAATCTTGCTGAGGCAGAGCGTGAATCATCTTGGCGAAGTTAAGATAGGATTGAATATTAATGCTAGTTATAGCCATATTTGTTTCCTCTTGGTTAATTCACGAAGACGACGGGTTAAATAAGCAGTAATAATAAATCCCCCCTCTGATAATTCCCGATAAACAACAATTAGATATTTTCCAGAAACTATTTGTTTAACTGCCAACAATTCCTGATGGTTTCCTACTAGGATTTTCTCAGGATGGCGAATGGTTTCCAATATCTCCGCTTGATACGATACTAATTCACTATGTCCACTGATAATGTGTTTCCATCTCTCCTCTGTCAGACGAATTAAAACCCCATTCTGAGAAGTTGTATAAAGATTCATCGGTTCCGATTCAGTGTAAATAGACCTTTAAACCACACTTTCAACCCAACGGAACCTTATTCTACCGTGACACTTTTGGCTAAATTGCGCGGCTGATCCACGTCTAAACCGCGACGGGCTGCGATATGATAGGAGAGCAATTGTAGGGGAATTACTGTTAAAATTGGCGATAATAATTCCTCAACTTCCGGCACATACAACAAATCATTAAAGACTTTTGGTGCTTCCGTATCGCTGTCAGCAACTACTCCCAATAACCGCGCATCCCTGGCTTTTGCTTCCTGTGCATTGGAGAGAACCTTATCATAAACTACCCCCGGCATCGCAATCGCTACTACGGGAACTTTTGCATCTAAAAGCGCGATGGGTCCGTGTTTCATTTCTCCGGCGGGATAGCCTTCCGCATGAATATAACTGATTTCTTTGAGTTTTAAGGCCCCTTCTAAAGCGATGGGGAAATTAATCCCCCGTCCCAAGAAAATAAAGTCTTGGGTGTCATTAAATTCATGGGCCAATTCTTCGATCGCTTTTTCCTGTGTTTCTAAGACAGTTTCGATCGATCTTGGCAGCGATCGCATTTGATTAATAATTTCCTCGATTCTCTCTAAAGACAGAGTTTGACGACGATAGGATAAATCCAAAGCTAAGAGATAAAAACCCAATAACTGGGCGGTAAAACTCTTAGTTGCCGCCACCCCGATTTCGATCCCCGCCTGAGTATTAATAATCTGATCGACCATTTGTGCTAGGGTACTTTCGGGGCGATTAGTAATCCCGATAATCCGGGCCTGATATTTTTTTTCTAATCCTAAACGACGCTGTTTTTCCGTTTCCAAAGCCGCTAAAGTGTCGGCTGTTTCCCCCGATTGCGTCACCCCGATGGTTAAAGTATTGGGCATCAGGGGGGTGGGTGCATAGCGAAATTCCGAGGCGTACTGTACTCTTGTGGGAATACCTGCCAACTGCTCGATCAAGTATTTACCGACTAAACTAGCGTGCCAACTGGTTCCACAGGCTAAAATCTGAATATGTTCTAAATTTTCGTAAATTTCCTCAGAAAAATTAATATTTATCGGGTTGACATTATCCCCATTTTGTGCTGTCCAATGGGGAT
Organism: Microcystis sp. CS-574; assembly: GCF_028329095.1. Lineage (NCBI taxonomy): Bacteria > Bacillati > Cyanobacteriota > Cyanophyceae > Chroococcales > Microcystaceae > Microcystis > Microcystis sp. CS-574. The sequence goes on along the minus strand of NZ_JAQMSY010000051.1, from coordinate 3,568 downwards.
GCAGATAGGTCCCTAAACAGTCGCGCACCACTCCGGGTTGTTCGTAGATTTCCTTGAGCATGAAGTGACGATAACCCTGTTTTTCTACGGTTGTCGGACTCCAATCGAGGACTCTGGGGTTTTTACGGACTCTTTTTCCCTCAAAATTATAGATTTCTACTCCCAAGGGTGTTAACTGAGCGATTTCGCCATTATCCAAGGACAGCACTGCCCGGGTATGGGGAACCAAAGCACTGACATCGGAGGCACAGAAAAACTCCCCTTGACCGAAACCGATGATTAAAGGGGCGTGTTGCCGCACGACAATCAATTCATCGGGATAATCGGGACTAATCACCGCTAGGGCAAAGGCCCCCTCTAAACGTTCAATTGCCCTTAAAACTGCCTTGAGGAAAGGACTCACCCCCAAGTCTTCTTCATCGCTAGGTTTGGGTAAATAACTGGCGATTAGATGGGGAATAACTTCTGTGTCGGTTTCCGAGTCAAATATACAGCCTTTTTCCTTTAATTCTGTTCTTAATGCCTGAAAATTTTCGACAATGCCATTCTGTACCACTGCCACCCGTTGACTGTTATCGGTGTGGGGATGGGCATTACTTTCTATGGGTTTGCCGTGGGTTGCCCAACGGGTGTGACCGATGCCAATTTGGGAGGGATTAACTTCCTGTTCTAATTTTTCTCGCAGATTGTAGAGTTTTCCCTGGGCGCGGACTCGATGTAATTCACCTTCGAGAATTGTGGCAATCCCTGCCGAATCATAACCCCGATATTCTAAACGTTCCAAACCAGCTAGGAGAATATCGATCGCTGTTTGGGTTCCGATATAGCCAACAATTCCGCACATTCTTTCGCTGACCCCATTTAGGCTAAGTCCGATCTATTCTATCGCAAGCGTGACACTTGTTTGCTTAGAGTCCCAAGACGCAGGGGTAACGGCAAAGTTTCCCTTCTAGGAGATTGGGGTGTGGGGTGTGGGGTGTAGGGTGTGGGGAGAACAAATAAAAGCAATATAGATCACTCAGCAGCACACTTTGTTCTTTTTGTCAAAAAAACTTTCTCTTTGCAACAAAACTACACAATTAATTGATCAACGGGTTGGCTTAAAAAAGGCTCTTTAACTGCCATTTATTGCTGTTGCTGAATAGGTGAGTGTAGATTTAGCAAGGGTTTTCAGGATCAACAGATAGCTAAAACCCTAAAAAGCATAGAAAAACCCATCATTTCATACTGCGAAATTATACCATAATCGCTGGAAGTATTGCAACCTCGTAAACAAATGAGAATTATTTTCAATAAATCCTTAAGAAAAGATAAATATTGCGAAATGTAAATTTAAATATTCTCAACTATTAACGGCTGTTTGATATAAAAAACTTATAAAAAGTGGTAATTTTTACTGACTGATAACTGATAACTGATAACTGATTACTGACTGAGGGAAACTTTACCCAGGAATGACAACTGCTGTTAAAGCGGCAGTAACCGCGTCCATCGGTTGATTACCGTCGATATGGTTAAGAGTCCCCTTTTGACCGTAATAATCTAAAACGGGGGCAGTTTGGTCGATATAAACCTGTAGGCGACGGGCGATCGTTTCTTTAGTATCATCTTGACGACCCCGTTGCATAAGACGCTCAATTAAGACCGTATCTGGTACAGCCAAATTAACCACAAATGTGTAACTATCGGCCAATTCTTCCAGTAATGCGTCTAAAAAGCTCGCCTGTGCCACCGTGCGGGGAAAACCATCAAGAATCCAACCCTTAGCACTGTCAGGCTGTTTTAAACGTTCCTGAATTAAACCTAACAACAACTCATCGGGGACTAATTCGCCCTTTTCCACATAAGCTTGTGCTTGCTGACCAAGTTCTGTCTTCTCTGTAATTGCTTGACGTAAAATTTCACCAGTAGAAATATGAGGAATCGTCAGAGATTCCGCTAATTTTGCCGATTGGGTCCCTTTTCCCGATCCGGGCGGTCCCAAAAATATCACACCGATCCGTTTGCTCATGGATTAAATATAGGGTTTTAAGGGAAAAAACAACCAGTAACCGCTAAAAGGTCACTGGCTGACTATCTAACTACTGTTTAATCATGCCCTCATAGCGTTGAGAGATGACATAGGTTTGAATTTGTTTCGCCGTATCGATCGCCACCCCCACCAGAATTAATAGGGAAGTTGCCCCCAAACCGCGAAAAGTGGTGACACCGGTGGCGCTTTCTACTACAGTCGGCACAGTAGCCACCAAACTTAAAAAGAGAGCGCCCAAAAGGGTGAGACGATTCAGCACCCCTTCCAGATAATTAGTAGTAGCGGTCCCCGGTCGAATCCCCGGAATACTGGTCCCCATTTTTTTCAGGTTTTGGGACATATCCTTGGGGTTAACGATCAGGGAAGCGTAGAAGAAACTAAAACCGAGAATTAGTAAGCTATAAAAAGCCACATAACCCCAACTATCGGGACGCAGGGCATTAACCAGCTGGACTAAAACCTGACCGACCGGGTTATCCGTGGGTAAAGCTTGCACCAATTGGAAAGGTAAGACCAACACTGCGGAGGCGAAAATAATCGGCATCACGCCCCCTTGATTGAGTCGTAGGGGTAGATAACTGGTTCTTTCCCGATAGAGACGACGACCCACTTGACGACGGGCAGAAACAATCGGAATCCGACGGGTTCCCTCCTGAACAAAAACAATGCCGATAATCATCACCAAGAAAACCAGCAAGAGAATCACCACTTGAGCGATCGCTTGTCGGCCACCCTGTTGAGCAAAAGTAATCGTATCACCGAGGGTTTTTGGTAAAACAGCGACAATGTTGACAAAAATCAGCAAAGATGCTCCATTTCCCAGACCGCGTTCCGTAATCAGTTCCGAAATCCACATCACGAACATAGAACCGGCCACTAAAGCGAGAACCGTAGCGGCGATCGAGGGTAAAGTTCCAGCCACAACGCCGTTAGCCACCAATAAACCGAGAGTAATACCGATACTTTGAATAATTGACCAAGCAAAGGCAATATAACGGGTAATTTGGGCAATTTTTCGCCGTCCTGCCTCTCCTTCATTTTTCTGTAAATCTTCCAAAGAAGGAAGGGCCGCGGTGAGTAGTTGCACGATAATTGAGGCGTTGATATAGGGAAGAATGCCGAGGGCAAAAATCCCTAACGTCGATAATCCTCCCCCAGTAAACAGGTCAAGGATTCCCAAAGCGGCGTTACTTTGAATAATTTCTGCTAATCTTGCCCGATCCAAACCGGGGATCGGTACAAACATCCCAAAACGGAGCAGAACCAGTAAACCCAATGTAATCAACAAGCGACCGCGTAAACCGGCCGCTTGTGCCATTTGCATAAACGTTTCCTGTGCCGTGGGAGCCTTATCACGACTGACGACCATTAACAGTTACCTCTAGTGCAGTTTTTTTTATGGAAAAAAGTAATCGAGGGGGAAAACTTTCTCGATTTTTTTAAGATTTCCCCTGTGTTTCTTATGATATAGCAATCCGGTCTTGGGGATTGGGTGTTAGGGTGTGGGGATTGGGTGTTAGGGTGTGGGGTGTGGGG
>NZ_JAQMSY010000050.1:0-6590 GCF_028329095.1 Microcystis sp. CS-574 | reverse complement strand
CCCCACACCCCACACCCTACACCCCACATCACTCATCCAAGTTTTCTTGTTTTAACTTGAGTAATTCCGCTTCAATTTGTTTTTGTCCCTCCAAATCTTGGAATTGTCGCTCTAAGGGGTCTTTATACCCGATTAAATCGGCTTGGGATTCGGCTTCTAGGACTTTTGCTTCTAATTTCTCGAAAATAGTACCCATCTGACTGCTGTTCAAACTGCCCATAATTTCTTGGGCTTTTTGACTGGCACTCGCTGATCGCAATCTGGCCAGATAAAGGCTTTTCTGTGCTTTCATCTCAGCATATTTGCGTTCAATTGTCAAGAGTTCTTTCTTTAACTTTTGTATAATAGCCGTCTGTTGTTGCAGGGAGGTTTGTAGGGGGGCGATCTGACTTTGATAGGTTTGCCATTGGCTGAGAGCTTGACGGGCGAGTTCTTCGTTACCGTGATGTAGGGCTAATTGGGCGCGTTCGTGCCAAGTTTGGGCGGCTTTTTCCTGTTGTTGTCGTTGGCGCTCGGTACGTTTCTGGGTAGCGACGGCTGCCGCCAGGGCTTGTCGCATTTGGATCAATTCCCCTTCCATCGCCAAGATCGCTTTTTCCAGCAGTTTTTCCGGATCTTGATTTTCCTGAATCAGACTATTGACTTGGGCGCGAATTGCTTGGCCCATGCGCTCAAACAAACCCATTACCGTCCTCCCGATACCAACCCTAATAGTTTACCGAAGTGCCGCTCCTATCAATAATGATAGAACTAGGGACGGGGGACTGGGAGGGATCGGCTGTTTCTGGGGGTGCCGGACTACTGGGAGAGGGAGAAGGGGATGCTTGTAATTCTGACGGTAACTGTTTCATTAACTCCGTGGCATCCTGTGGGTTTTGATTAGCCAGACGACGGGCTTTTTCCCGTTGAAAAAAGGGTAAATTAGCGGGTGATTCTTCCCTTTGGCGCAATTCCTCTAACATTCGTTCGTTAATGACCGCCGGAGAGGGGGCGGGGGTGACTTGGGGCGGTGGTGGCGGTGGTGGGGAAACGAGGGAAGATACGGGCGGGGTATTGGGGTCCGGGGGGGCGACGGGTAAAGATTGCTGGATCTTACTGACGGGTAATGGATGGGCGGGTATGAGGGACGGTGGCGGATTCGGGGGTAAGAGGGCGTTAGTCAGATTGATGGCGGTGGGGGGACTCTGAACCACTGGTGGAGCGGGAATGTTAGCGATCGGGCTAGTTTTAACGGGAGGAGCGGGAATATTAACGATCGGACTGGTTTGAGGAGTTTTCTCTACTGGACGAGCGATCGCTATCAATCGATCGAGGTGGCGGGAGTTATTTTTGTGCTGACCCAGCAGCGAAGTCTCAGCTTTCCTCGGGGTGGTGTTGGTTAACCATTGATTGAGACTGAGGAGACTATTAGCAATTAAAAAGATCACCATTGCCCGGATGCCCCAAGGGGTAAAAAAGACATCTTTAGCTGGGGGATAGACGTTAATGACAGTAGCTTCTAGGTATTCTGGTTCCTGAGCGGGATCAATGGATGAACTGGGTTGATGGACGATCGAGAGGGGCAAATCTTGGGAGGATGGGGGTCGATCGGATTTCATGACGGTATTATAGGGTTATGCTGAAAAGTTAAGTAGGTAGGCGTTAAAAATTATCAGAAACCCCCCTTATCAAGGGGGGACTAAGGGGGGATCGGCACCCCCCTTATCAAGGGGGGACTAAGGGGGGATCGGCACCCCCCTTATCAAGGGGGGACTAAGGGGGGATCGAACCTAAAATCCATTTTTAATTTAATTATAACCAGCTACTTAGGGTTTTTTTCGTCCTAGTCTAACGTGGTACTCTCTAGATTTTCCAGATGTCTTTACATTCTCTTGACAAAATTTTAGCGGTTATTACTCAACAGGCGGGTTGGGAAGAATATCGCCACTATGAGCAAGTGCTGCAATTATGGCCAAAAATTATTAATCCCCGTCTGTTGGAGCAAACTCGGCCTTTTTCCCTCAATCGCAGGGTTTTATCGGTGGCTACCAGTAGCGCCGCTTTAGCACAGGAATTGTCTTTACAACGCTATAGCTTATTAAAACGGCTTAATAGTCAGTTAGAGACTCCCTTGGGCGATATCCGCTTTTCTGCTGCCCGTTGGCAGCAAGATAGTCAGTTAATTCCTCCAGAAGCGATCGCACCTAAATCCCTGAGAGATCATCCTAGTTATGTCACCCCGGAAAAACCGCCAGAAAATCCCCGGCAACCGGACAGTTTAGAGAGTTGGAGCCAGAAAATAGTTCATAGAACCCGATCCTGGCCAATTTGTCCTCGTTGTCAGTCTCCCAGTCCCTCCGGAGAGCTTGAGCGTTGGCAATGTTGTGCTTTTTGTTTTGCCCAGTCGGGCGGGGTAAAAGATTCAATTTCTTAATAGTCTTGTGGAAAGAGTGGTTTTGAGTCGGGAATCAATTGGCCGATCTTTTCTGTCTTAATTGAACCTGTATTCATCAATTCTATTCGGCTAAGGCTTGATCCCCGCTTTGTTATCGCCGATACCAGAGCCGATAACCTCGGCCACAACTGAGTTTAACTCCTCTGTTTTGAGACAGTGCTGCTTTTTGCAAAGTAACTATTAAAAGATTCTAAAAACAAAATTTTTTTTGGGGATCACTAAAAACTATATGGCGTATCAGTCCTAGCTATGCTAGTCAGGAAAATACCCTTGGCACAGGGTAGGACAATATTACACAGAGCCAAAAGAGAGTCATCCCTTGAGTTCCTTATAATCATCTTCCTTTTAAAGCCAACCCATGCAAGCCGCAAACTTTCTTACTTCTTCCTGTCGATACTGCCGATACTATCAAACCCAAGGTCGGCGCGGTGGCACTTGTCAACAACTAGATGTTCCCGTCGAAGCTCATTGGAAAGCCTGCGCTCTAGCGATGCCTCCTTTTGGCACTGAATGGCAAGAACTCAATCGGGTGGTTAGTTTAGAACAGTCTCTAGAATTAACCTGTGCAGTGTCGCCCACTCCCGTAGTGGTTTCCCCTAGTCGTCATGCTCCCCGACAACCGATGGCGGTTTAGAATATCTAGGGCCTAAACAGGAGCAAAAAATTGGCGTTGCCCATTAAAAATATGAATTCACCCTCCCACATCTTTCAGGGCGCTATTTTTGAGATAATAGATGAGTTGATTGCTAAGATAAAGCTGGGAAAAGCAGAATTGCTGTAGAAAGTATTCAGGAGTTGAGAGTTGGGGTTTTAGGGTTTTGGGGTATTAGTTGAAATTCCCCGATCTCCCCACACCCCACACCCCACACCCCACTTCCCGATAATTAATGTCGCCAGAATGCCCCTGATGACTTCTCATCGTCCCTTAAAAATTGGTATAGTTGGCACAGGGTTCGCCGCTCAACGTCGCGCTGAAAGCTTGCAAGCCGACGATCGCGCCCAGCTTCTGTATTTTAGCGGTAATAGTCCCGAATCGATCGTTAATTTCTCGCAAAAATACCAAATTTCTGCCCTAGATTCGGCAATAAGCCTGGCCAGTCATCCTGATCTCGATCTGATTGTCATTGCCAACGTTAATCAGGCCCATGCCTCGATCGCCCGTACTGCCTTAAAATCTGGTAAGCACGTTATCGTCGAGTATCCTCTGGCTTTTCACCCGGCAGCGGCAGCAGAATTAATCACCCTAGCCGAAACCGAGAACAAATTACTGCACGTCGAACATATTGAACTTTTGGGGGGACTGCATCAAACCCAACAGCAGTATTTAGACAGCCTCGGCAATATCCACCTAGCCCGTTATACCACAATCGCCCCCGGCAGACCAGCACCCCGGCGCTGGACATTTCATCGGGATTTATTCGGGTTTCCTTTGATCGCTGCCCTTTCTCGTATCCATCGCTTTACTAATTTATTTGGGGAAGTGGAGTCCGTATCCTGTCATTGTCGTTATTGGAATGCCCCGGAATCCGATTATTTTCTGGCCTGTTTGTGTGAGGCGCAGTTATTATTTAAAAATGGCTTAATTGCCGAAGTTACCTACGGCAAAGGCGAAGTTTTTTGGCAAAATGAGCGAACTTTCACTATTCATGGTGAGGGGGGCAGCTTAATTTTTGAAGGGGAAAAAGGGCAGTTAATTAATAGTGAAGGTAGCCAAGTTTTAGAAGTGGAAACCCGTCGTGGTCTTTTTGCTAAAGATACCGCCATGGTGCTAGATTATCTGTTCGATCGGGTTCCTCTTTATGTTACTCCCCAAGCCAGTCTTTATGCCCTAGAAGTGGCCTACGCTGCCTATCAATCTTCTTTGTCGGGAAAAACAGTTTTTCTCGCGGACAATTAAACCGACTTAGACTTTTTGAATTAACTTTCTGCCTAGTAAACCCTGGGGACGAACTAACAACATAATAAAGAGAATAGCAAAAGCGATCGCCTCTCGATAACCGGAATATTCTGCGGGAACAAAAGCTTCGGCAATACCCAATAATAAACCACCGATTACTGCTCCGGGGATACTTCCCAATCCCCCTAAAACAATCACTCCTAAACCTTTTAATCCGAAAGCAATACCGAAATATGGACCGGCAATACTAACACTAGAACCGACTAAAGTTCCTGCTAAACCTGCCAAGGCACCACTAATAAAAAAAGTAATCACGATAAATTTTTCGGGATTGATCCCCAACAAACTGGCCGTGGTGACATCTTCAGCTACTGCTTGTAAAGCTTTGCCCATTTTGGTAAAATTAACCCAATAAGTTAGTAAAGCCACCATAACTGCTGAAACCAGAAAAATAATAATCTGAATTGTGCGAATTGCCACGGGGCGATCGGCTGTACCAAAATTAATTGCGGGGGGAAGATTGCCATAAATATCATCGGGAAAAGTATAAATTTCTGCTCCGAATAAGTATTGAATAACATTGACAATTACCACGGCTGCCCCTAGGCTAGAAACCAGAGTTAAGAGAGAATCGGAACCCCTTACCCGGAGGGGTTTGAAGGCTAATCTTTCCAGAAGAACCGAGGTGACCCCTGAAAGGATACAGCCTAGTAAGAGGGCTAAAAAAAAGGGTAAGGAAAAGGGCAATTTGGCATTAGCTAATAAACCATTAAAACCGAAAACTCCCCCCGTTAGAGCATAGGTAAAATAGGCGCCGAGGGTAAAAATTGCACCATGGGCAAAATTGATAATCCCTAAAATGGAAAAAATCAAAGTGTAACCAAGGGCAAAAATAGCATAGACACTACCGATCGATAAACCGTTTAAAACCTGTTGAAAAATTGTTACTAGATCCATTGTCAGGGTTAGCTAGGGTAACTTTTGATTATAACTGACGGTCGCCACCACATCCGGTAAAGGACGCTGCAGTTTATATAACCAGAATAAACCGAAAAGACCGACAGCGATCGCTCCTAAACTAATTATTTGCGCCATTTTCAAAAGCCCAAACATTAAACTATCGGTGCGTAGTCCTTCGATCCAGAATCTACCAAGACTGTAGGCGATAAAATAGACTAGGGTAAGGGTGCCAATTTTTAATTTACTAGGGTGTTTTAAACCCCAGAAAAATAGATAGATGAGTAGGGCAAAAACTCCCAGATTCCAGATAGATTCGTAGAGAAAGGTGGGGTGAAAATAATCGACGGTGATATATTTTAAAGGACGACTAGCGGGAGGAATAAACAACCTCCAAGGTAAATTAGTCGGACTGCCAAAAGCTTCCGAATTAAAAAAGTTACCCCAACGTCCAATCGCTTGACCGAGAATGACGGAAGGGGCCACCAGATCGAGTAATTGCCAAAGAGAAACCCGATTAATGCGAGCAAAGATTAGGGCTGCCAGCAAACCCCCGATAATTGCCCCGTGAATAGCGATACCTCCCTTCCAAATGGCGATAATATCGGCAGGATTTTGCGCGTATTCTTGCCACTGAAAGAGAACATAGTACAAACGGGCTGCAGGTATGGCCCCCACTACTAACCAAATGGCCAAATCAGCGATTAAATCGGGATCGATCGCTCTTTTTTGAGCTAGGTACTGGGAGAGGGTGACACCCAATAATACCGCCATAGCGATGAGAAATCCATACCAGCGCACCGAAATCGGTCCAATCTCCCAGAGAATCGGGCCGGGAGACTGAAAGACAAAACCTAAGAGCATAAAATTATTAAGAATAAAAAATTTTATCTTTCCTATAGTATCTTATGCTATGATGGAATAAGGTGACATATTTGCGGATGTGGCGGAATTGGTAGACGCGCTAGATTTAGGTTCTAGTATCTTTTCGATGTGTGGGTTCGAGTCCCTCCATCCGCATTAACCTTTGGGTCGATGAGGTGTAACCTGATTTGGTATTGACGACCAACGACCCAAAAAGGAAAAGTTGTTAGTTCCCATTTTTGAGACTCCAGTTCAGATTTATTTTTTCAACTGACTTCTTACCCAATTCCGAAAGGGACTTGCGTGGGAATAATATCCCAGCCAGAAAATCGCTCTGTAGAAGAATCAGACCAGCCAGATGGCATATTATCAAAGCGCAAGTCCCTTAGCTGCGGGGGCTCTCGAAGGCTCTCGCCCTCCGATCGATCAGCAAACCTG
>NZ_JAQMSY010000049.1:0-62635 GCF_028329095.1 Microcystis sp. CS-574 | reverse complement strand
ATTTGGTCGAAATATCTATATTACATTTTGGGCGCACGCGATGCGCCCCTACCATTGGCGCAATAATATTATTGTAGGGGCGAATTGCATTCGCCCTCTTTTAATAACTTTTACTGCTCACCTATATGTGAGAGAAAGTCAGAGAAAGGATTGAGAGTAAGACAAGTTTTAATTAATTCCTCCACTCCCAGGACTGGATAAATAGGGACTCTTAACTGATTAATAACAGTTTCTAGGGTGATATCATCTAAAAATACCGCTTCCCCATGCTTAAGCATGAGAGAAGGTAATAAAACCCCATCCCCAAGATTTTTACCTTGTAATCCTTTGAGAATATCTTGCCCGGTTAATAAACCCGTAACCGTGATTTCCTGTCCCCAATAATCACTATTTAAAGCCACTAATTCCACGGTTAAACCCTGCACCTTATTTAACTGTTTAACTAGGGGTTGAAAAGCTTGTTCTACCGCATTGCCCACTACCCATATTAACCGTCTAGAGGGAGTAATTTGAGCAGGCAATAACTTCTTGGCTGTCTTCTGAAAATCCCTAATAAATTGACGAATCGAGCCAACCCCGTTACCGATTTGGGGATAATCTTCGTAGTGAGATTGAGGGGGTAAATCGACTCGGGCAATTAAAAACCATTCATCGGCTAACCACAGCACATTACTGCCAAATTCTTGACGAAATTTTTTCTGTAAAGTTTGGACTTGTTCAATAACTTCTCGCGCTTTTTCTTGACTAACGGGAATTAATTCATCTTCTTGGGGACGAAAGCGGGTTAATCCCACGGGAACTACGGCAATCGACTCCACACAGGGAATATCTCCCCGATGAAAAGAAACCAGATCTAACAGGGTTCTTTCGAGATGAATTCCATCATTAATATTGGGACAAACTACCACTTGTGCATGAATTTGTAATTGTCTCGCTTGTAGCCACTTTAAATGGTCTAAAATTTGACCAGCGCGGTGATTTTTTAAGAGACGAATTCTCAGATCGGGTTCCGTGGCATGAACGGACACAAAAAGCGGTGAGATTCGCATCTTTTCGATCCGCTGCCATTCTTTTGAGGTGAGATTAGTTAAGGTTAAATAACTGCCATAGAGAAAACTTAAGCGATAGTCATCATCTTTATAGTATAAAGTTTCTCTTTTGCCCTCTGGTTGTTGATCGATAAAGCAAAAAGGACATTTGTTATTACACTGAATTAAGCCATCAAAAAGGGCAGTTTCAAACTCTAAACCTAAGTCTTCATGATAATCTTTTTCGATTTTTACTTGGTGAGTTTTGCCCTGACTATCAAGCACTTCTAGGGTTAAAAATTCATCGGCACATAAAAATTGATAATCGATTAAATCCCGGGGACGATTACCATTAATAGAGACGAGCGCATCCCCGATTTCAAAACCTACCTCGGCGGCGATCGAATCTGGGATGACACCACTAATTTTAGCTGGACGAATAGTTAATTCACTCATGTTTGGGCTCTCTTATTCTTTGTGTGATAAGTTTAACTTATATAGTAGTGATCGATCTCTGTGTCCTTTGTGTCTCTGTGGTTCGTTCCACTCACTTGCCCGCAAGACTATATCTTAGAATACATTTTACCCACCAAACCGGGGAGAGCCATGTTTTTAGGTTGCCATCCAATTATTTAACTGCATTTCCCAGAGAGTCGATTTTCCCCTCAATCCTTGTCAGAACAGCTTCTAGGGAATAAGTGACGGTTTCGTTAGCCATTTTCTGTCTCCTTTAGCTCTTCTGGATTCACCATCGTGATCTCAATATCAGTATCGCTGATTTTTGCCTGCAAGTTTCAATCTCTAATAGGGGTTAAGATTAATGGGAACGCTGTAGGGTTGATTCATGAATCAACCCTACAAAGTATTAATCTCTAATAGGGATTAATACTAAATCCGTTGAGTAACGCACAGAAAACGGGTTTCTCGGAGAAACCCGTTTTCTACTCATGCACTCATGCAAAAAGGGGAATAAATAATCAATTTTTAATAACCGGATTTAGTATAACAGGAAAAAACCCCATCTTTCTTCAAGATAGGGTCAGGTAAAAATCAAATCAATCTAAACAGTAACAGGTTCTCGATCGAGGGGTTTAACGCGCTCGAGCAGTGCTTGCAATTGTTCCCCTTCAATCACCTCTTTACTGAGGATTTCTTGGGCAATTTCTTCGAGTAAATCGCGATTTTGAGCCAGGATATCCAGGGCCTGCTGATGACCATTTTCGACAATCTCTTTCACTTCATTGTCGATCGCTTTGGCCGTGTCATCGCTCACCAAGCGCCGAGGATTCATCATACCATCTCCCAGAAAACTATTCTGTTGACCTTTTTCGTAGGCTAGAGGACCCAAGGTCTTACTCATACCATAGGTCGTCACCATGCGTTCGGCCAAATCCGTCGCCCGCTGCAGGTCATTAGCCGCCCCAGTAGTAATACTACCAAAGACAATTTCTTCGGCGGCCCGACCGCCTAAAAGAGTAGCAATTTGGTCGCGTAATTCCGTATCATCCATAAGGAAACGGTCTTCCGTGGGCATTTGCAGGGTATAACCGAGGGCTGCCATGCCGCGAGGCACGATCGAAATCTTAGCAACTTTACCACCCCCCGGCATAACTGCACCGACGAGAGCGTGACCAACTTCGTGATAAGCGACGATTTTCTTCTCTTTTTCCGAGAGAACCCGGCTTTTCTTCTCTAAACCCGCCACTACCCGCTCGATTGCCTCATTAAAGTCCTCTTGGGCGACGGTGCTGCGTTGATTGCGGGCTGCCAATAAAGCGGCCTCATTGACTAGATTAGCTAAGTCAGCACCGGCAAAACCGGGGGTACGGGTAGCAATCTGTTTTAAATCCACACCCGATCCTAATTTTACCTTACCTGCGTAGATTTCGAGGATTTTTAAGCGTCCAGCCAGATCGGGGCGATCAACTAACACTTGACGATCAAAACGGCCGGGGCGTAAAAGGGCGGTATCAAGAGTTTCGGGGCGGTTAGTGGCGGCCAGCACGATCACCGTCGCATCACCAGCGTTAAAACCGTCCATTTCCGTCAATAATTGGTTTAAAGTCTGTTCCCGCTCATCGTTACCCCCCATAAAATTACCGTTAGCGCGAGATTTACCAATCGCGTCTAATTCATCGATAAAAATAATACAGGGGGCTTTTTTCTTGGCCTGTTCAAACAGATCTCGCACTCGGGCCGCACCCGCACCGACAAAGAGTTCCACGAATTCCGAACCTGAGATACTAAAGAAAGGAACTCCCGCTTCTCCCGCGACTGCTTTTGCCAGCAGGGTTTTTCCTGTCCCCGGCGGACCAACTAGGAGGACACCCTTGGGAATCCGCGCCCCGATTTGAATGTAACGTTGGGGATATTTGAGAAATTCGACGATTTCGGCTAATTCGGTTTTCGCTTCTTCCACACCGGCCACATCTTCAAAAGTGGTTTTGGTGGTGTCTCCTTCCACATAGACTTTAGCGCGACTTTTGGTAATCGAGAGAGCCCCGGCTGGACCACCGCCACCGCTGCGAGCGAGGAAAAATTGCCAAATACCAACAAAAATCAGGGGAGGAATCACCCAACTGAGAACACTACCAATCCAGCCATTTTTTGGCGGTGGTGCGGCGGCGAATTCTACGCCCTTAGCTTCCAGACGTTTGGGCAATTCTAGGTCAAAAATCGGTGTAGTGCTGAAAATTCGTCCGTAGTTGCCCTCTTGGTCGTTTTTAAGCTGATAACGAATCTCATTCTGTCCCACGGATACCCTAGCGACGTTGCCATCTTCCACTTGGTCGATAAAAAGACTATAGGGAACTTTGGGGACGCTAGGGCCAAATAATTGCGGAAAAAGGAGGTTAACAATCAGAAATAAGCCGCCTACGGCTAATAAAACATTACCGATCAGGCGGGATTGTGAAGGAGGTTTGCTTTTTATACTCATTGCTGGGCCTGATTCATTAAAATTATTCTCTATCCTCTCCTCATTGTAGGCTGTTGACTGCTCAAGTTCAGATTAAATCAGGCAGGGGGATTACCGTCGTCTTCGGGCGGTTTTTGCTCTAGTAAAGCCTCTAGACGGGTTTGGGCAAGCTCAAAATCCGGCGCAATCCCTAAAGCTTTTTGATAACAGGCGATCGCTGCTTGGGTTTCGCCCAAATTTTCTAGGGTACTGCCGCGATTGTACCAAGCTTGATAAAAATTATCGTCCGCTTCTAGCACCTGTTGCCAACATTCTAAGGCTTCTTGCCAACGTTGCAGTCCGTATAGGGCGCTGCCTCTAGCGTTAATGACTTGGTGATCGTTGGGGGTGATTTCTAGGGCGCGATCATAACTATTTAATGCTTCTTCGTAGTTACCAATCATGGCTAAGGCACTACCCCGATTATGCCAGGCCGAGGCTAATTGGGGGTCGATCTTTAAGGCCTGTTCCCAATCGGCGATCGCATTTGACCAATTGCCTAAATTTGCCTGTTCTAAGCCCTGATTAAACCAATCTTCGGCAGTTTCAGGGTTTTTACCTTCCTGGGAGGAAAATTGAGCGATCAGACTATCAATAATGCTTTCCGCGTCCTTATTTTCGATGCCCAATTGTTCGGCCATTTGGCCCGCTAGGGTAGAATCGTTTTGCAGACGGTCAAATAATTCATCGAGGGTGAGGGTTTCTAATTGGGGATTTTCTGGGTCATTACCGTTAAAATCGCTAGTTTCACTGGAATATAAGAGATTTTCTGGGGGTTGCGGCAGGGAATAACTGCCCGGGGCCTCATCTTCCCCGGCGTATTCCCAGATTAAAGTGGCAGTTTCTTTGCTGTAGAGTTGATAACCGATCTCGTAGGAAGCTTCACCAATACGTTCAATCCCGGGGAAAGCGCGAGCTAATTCTCCCAAACGGATCATTCTGGTGGCGAGAATTTGGTTAAGGGAAGCGGAGGATTGCAGACGGGTGCCAAAGAGCTCTAACCATTCTACCCAATCTTTTTGCCGACCTCGATCGCCCAATTTCTCAAAAAATCTCAGAATTCTGCCTTCGTGCCAACCGTGGGCCACCCCATCGAGTAACTCCATATAGAGAAACTCGTAATCTGTATCGGTTAGGGGAACAGATTCGATCGCTTGTACTTTCCCCTTTCCCCCTTGTCCCCCCAAAAGTCGGGTAAAAAAGTTTTCGATCGCACGCCAAAGTTTTCTTAAAAGTCCCTGCATTCTAATCTCGACACTGGTTTTATTAATCTTGCAAGCATCACCCAATTAGTCTAGCAGTTATCAGTTATCGGGGATTGACTCTCCCCCGCTAACCGCTCGCGCGGTGTCGGTGTAGCGGGGGATTCTCGGTTCTTAGGCTTTTAACTAGATCGACCGAGTTTAACCCAGTCGATCCCCGTCAAATCGCCTCCGCGAGAGTTTTCTAACACGGTCAGTCCGACCGCGTTTTTTCCTCGGTTCTCAATTACCTTCGCTGATGCCGTATCTCTCGGTTCAATGTGGCCGCAAGAATCACACCGGTGAACTCTTTCCGATAACGCTTTTTTACCAGTAATTGCGCCACAATTCGGACACTCTTGCGAGGTTCCGTTTTTATCAACCTTAAGATAATATTTTCCCCGTTTCCAAGCGACAAACGGTAATATCTCGTTAATAAAACTACCGATACCTGAATCCAGAGATTGTTTTCTAACGATCCCTCTAGACCAGGAAACGAAGCTAATATCTTCAACAAAGATATTATCAGCGAGATCGCAAAGGTAATGAGCTAACTTAAAATGCCAATCTCTACGAGTATTAGACACTTTTTCGTGTAATCTCGCTATCTTATCTTGGAGTTTCAACCAATTGTTCGAGCCTTTGACTTGATGTTTCAAGCGTCTTTGTAGCAATTTAAGCTTACTCTGTACTTTCAACAAAAATCGAGGGGCTTTGATTAAATCTCCCCGTGAAGTAGCGACAAAACTCTCAATTCCCGCGTCAATTCCTAAACAGGTCTTCCCTACTGTCATATCGGGAACTAATTCCGTAGATTGGAAGGAAACCGAAACGTAAAATCCCGACGCTTTTTGGATAATTCGAGCTTGTTTAGGCTCAAACCCAGACGGGTACTTTCTGGATTTCCTAATCCGAATTTTTCCCAATTGTGGAAAATTTAAGTATTCGTCACCTAAGAAGTTTTTTGACAGCGTGGGAAAAATAAAACTTCGCATCTTTTTCTTGAATCTAGGAAAGCCGAAGCCTTTCGATTTTATATGGTCAAACGTTTTATCTACAGTTTTTAAGACTTGCTGTAAGACTTGAGCGTTAACCGTCTTTAATATCGGATAGATTTTTTTAGCTTCCGTTAGATTTTTAGCTTGAACGAAGTAATTTGAATAGGGGTCATCCGCAGGAATTATGTACTCAGAAACTAGCGAACAGCGATCCGCAAGACACTTTCGAGAGTTTAACCAATCTTTCCGTTCCGAGAGCGCGTAATTATAAACGCTCTTACAAACATCAAGAATGTGGACAATCTCTCGTTCCTGTTTATTGTTTACCTCTAGTTTGTACTGGTAGGTAAGCGTTATCACTGTCGTTAGCTTCGTGATGTGATGTATAGTTAAATTGTAACACTTACTGCCTAGTATATCAACTAATTACAATCATGGACCAAACTAATCGCTAACCTTAAAACAGTTAGTAGTCGCTTAATTAGACAAGAATTTCCGGATTTGGCGGCAAAGTATTTCGACAACAAACCCTATTTTTGGGCGGGAGCTTATTTCGTGGCTAGTTGTGGCGACGTTACTGTCGAACAACTAAAAAAATACGTCGAGAACCAAAACTCCCCAAAAGTGGAAAGGCTACTGCGTTAGTTTCATTCTGGTCGCGATTCATCTCCCGTTAACCGCTACGCAGTTTAACGGGAGTCCTCTCGCGACCTTGAGATAGGGGTGAGGGGTGGGGCAGATTTTTCAGGGATCAGTAAACAGTAATCAGTGAAAATACTCCTCACTTAATACCGCTTACCGATCACCGATAACTTAATTATTGGCCATTACCCAATTAACTAGAGTGCGGACGGGAAAACCGGTGGCCCCGGAATTATTAACGCCATTTTCTTTGTCGGACCAGACTGGTCCTGCGATATCTAGGTGGAGCCAGGGAGTATTATTAATGAATTGCTTCAAAAACAAAGCCGCTGTAATGGAACCGCCGGGGCGCGGGCCGGTGTTTTTCATATCGGCAATTGGAGACTTCAGACCCTCGAAATATTTTTCTTCTAGAGGCATTGGCCAGAATTTTTCGCCGGCTAATTTAGCGGCCTCTTGGAGTTGAGCAGCGAGACTCTCATCGCTACTCCATAAACCGGCGATATCGTCCCCCAAAGCGATGACACAGGCCCCAGTTAAAGTGGCTAGATCCACGATCGCATCCACCTCTAATTTTTCCGCAAAAACCAAGCCATCGGCCAGGGTTAATCGTCCCTCGGCATCGGTGTTATTGACTTCAATAGTTTTGCCGTTAGAAGCGGTTAAAATGTCCCCGGGGTGCATAGCGCGACCACTAATCATATTTTCCGTAGCTGGACAGATAAAGTGTACTTCCACTTCTGGCCGTAATTGGGCGATCGCCTTGGCCGCGCCTAGGGTGGCGGCACCACCCCCCATGTCCATTTTCATGGTTTCGATGCCACTGCCGGCCCCTTTAATATTCAAACCGCCGGAATCAAAGGTTAAACTTTTGCCAACGATTGCTAGTTTACGTTTCGGGGTTCCTTGGGGTTTATAGATTAAATGAATGAATTTCGGGGGAATATCCGAGGCTTTGGCTACTCCTAGGAAGGATCCCATACCCAAGCTTTCGCATTCTTCCTGTTCCAGAATATTAAGACTTAATCCGTATTCGGTGGCAATTTGCTCGGCGGTTTCTGCCATGGTTAGGGGGGTGACGGTGTTCGCGGGAGCATTGACTAATTCTCTGGCCAGAATCACCCCAGAACAGATCTGCTCGGCCTTGGCGATCGCAGATGCTTGCTCTCCTAAACCCAATAACTCGACGGTTTCTAATTTGGCTCCTTTTTCCTCTTTAGTGGACTTGAAGCGGGTATCCTGATGATTGGCCAGTAGTAGTCCTTCCGTGATTGCTCCGGCGGTGGCGGACTGATCCCCAACTACCGGTAAACTGATGGCCAGAGCTTGGCTTTTTTGTTGTTTGGCCAGACGAGCGATGGCGGCGGCCGCTAGACGCAGGGTTTGCAGGTCGAAATCGGCAGTTTTTCCCAATCCCACCAGGATTAATTTGCGAATCGGACCCCCACCACCTAGACGAGTGGCCGCACTGCTGCCTAATTTTCCCTCGAATTCTGTCTCGGAGATGAGTTCCCCTAGGGTTCCCCCCAGTTTATCGTTCAATTCTGCCAATTCTCCTGCAATCTCTACGGCTCCTTCTGGTAAACCTAGGGCTAAAGTATCTCCTGTCCAAGTAAGGAGCGAGGTGTCAGTCGATCGAATATCCATTCTTTATCTCGATAATTCTTTGCAAAATGCTTCTATTAATCACTATACTGTAAGCTCTATCAGTGGCTGTCTTATTCTTTGTGTGATAAGTTTAACTTATATAGTAGTGATCGATCTCTGTGTCCTTTGTGTCTGGAGTGGTTCGTTCCACTCACTCGCCTATAAGACTGTATCTTAACTTCAGTTCGGGATAAGGGAATTTTGCCATAGCTTCCACGAAAGAATACGAGTTTCAGGCTACGGTAGCATCAGGGTTTTAGCTTATCCCGAACTGAGGTTACCTACTTAGGGTTTGCGGCAAAAAGTTTTTCGTGGGGGCAGGGTGTGGGGTGTAGGGTGTAGGGTTTAGGGTTTTAGCGATTTTCAGGGGGTCAATTACCTAATTTTCAGGGAAAAAGTGCCTAAACTTCCCCCCGCTCACCCCAATGTCTGGCACTTTTTGATGGGAAAAAAGTCTAAAATTCTTATCCAACAAGGTTTTTAGATTTATTCAGCAAGCCCTACTTAACTGGTAACTGGTAACTGGTAACTGATAACTGGTAACTGGTAACTGGTAACTGATAACTGAATCAATGCGTTATCGACGATTTGGCCGTACTAATTGGCAATTTTCGCTGTTTTCTCTGGGGACAATGCGCTGTTTGTCCTCAGAGTCGGTGTTTGCCGCAACACTCGATCGCGCCCTAGAATTGGGGATTAATCACCTAGAAACGGCCAGAGGTTACGGTAATAGCGAAGTTTTTCTCGGTCGCTACCTGCAGCGTCAAGGGGTGCGGGAGCGGGTTTATCTGACCACGAAATTGGTCCCCACTCCCGATCGCCAAACTATGGAACAAGCGATCGCCGAATCCCTAGAACGATTACAATTAAATCACCTCGATTGTCTAGCAATTCACGGTATTAACACCCGCGAGCATTTAAACTGGATTAAAGACCCGCAAGGCTGCATGAAAGCCGTTTTTATGGCCCAAGAGGCTGGAAAAATCGGTCATATTGGCTTTTCTACCCATGCACCCCTAGAAATTATTCTGGAGACGATCAATACAGATTTCTTCGCTTTTGTCAATATCCATTACTATTTTTTTTGGCAAAGACAGCAACCGGCGATCGCTTTAGCCAGAGCAAAGGACATGGGTGTGTTTATTATTTCCCCTGCTGATAAGGGAGGTAGTCTCCACAGACCTCCGAAGAAACTAGAGGAATTATGCGCCCCTTTTTCACCCCTAGAGCTAAATTATCGCTTTTTATTGAGCGATCCGCGCATTACTACCCTCAGCGTCGGGGCAGCGATACCAGAGGAATTAGAGGCAATTATTAACGTATGCGAAGAAGATCAGCCCCTAGATGCGGCAGAAATTGCCGTTTTTAAGCGTTTAGAGACACATTTAACCGATAAATTGGCCACAGATCTATGTAGCCAATGTTATCAATGTTTACCCTGTCCTGAAAATATTAATATCCCCGAAGTGTTGAGACTGCGGAATCTGGCAGTAGCTTACGAAATGACCGATTTTGGCCAGTATCGCTATCGAATGCTAGAAAATGCAGGTCATTGGTTCCCCGGACGCAAGGCCAATAATTGTACTGAATGTGGTGATTGTTTACCTCGCTGCCCGGAAAAATTGCCGATTCCCCGACTGCTATTTGATACACACGAACTACTTAAAGGACCAGCGCAACGGAGATTGTGGTCATCTTAGGACGAAACCTAGAAAAATTTTTTTTGGGGATCGTCAAAGTGTAAAAACTATCTTAAGATTAACAGGTAAGAGAATTAACTTTCTTGAATTTAAAGAGACAAAAAACAAGAAATAGATTAAGGAGTAAAGGATATGGCACTCGTCCCCATGCGGTTATTGTTGGATCACGCGGCTGAGAACGGATATGGCATCCCCGCTTTTAACGTAAATAATATGGAGCAGATCCAAGCGATCATGCAAGCGGCGGCAGCCACCGACAGCCCCGTTATCCTACAAGCTTCTCGCGGTGCGCGCAAATATGCAGGGGAAAACTTCCTGCGTCACTTGATCACCGCCGCGGTGGAAACCTATCCTCATATCCCCATCGTGATGCACCAAGATCACGGTAATGAACCCGCCACCTGCTACTCGGCGATCCGTAACGGTTTCACCAGCGTCATGATGGATGGTTCCTTAGAAGCGGATGCTAAAACTCCCGCCACCTACGAGTACAACGTTAACGTTACTGCTGAAGTAGTAAAAGTTGCTCACTCGATCGGTGCTAGTGTGGAAGGGGAACTCGGTTGTTTAGGTTCCTTAGAAACCGGTAAAGGAGAAGCAGAAGACGGTCACGGTTTTGAGGGAGAATTAGATCACTCGATGCTGTTAACCGATCCCGATGAAGCGGTGGATTTCGTCGAAAGAACCCAAGTAGATGCTTTAGCAGTAGCCATTGGTACTAGCCACGGCGCTTACAAATTTACCCGCAAACCCACCGGCGAAATTCTCGCTATTAGCCGTATTGAAGAAATTCATAACCGCTTACCAAATACTCACTTGGTTATGCACGGTTCTTCCTCGGTTCCCGAAGATCTCCTCGAATTAATCAACCAATTCGGTGGCGCTATCCCTGAAACCTACGGTGTTCCCGTGGAAGAAATCCAAAAAGGCATCAAGAGTGGTGTGCGTAAAATCAATATCGACACCGACTGCCGTTTAGCAATTACTGCCGCAGTTCGGGAAGCGCTATTCAGCAACCCGAAAGAGTTTGATCCCCGTTCCTTCCTGAAACCCTCGATCACCTATATGCAGAAAGTTTGTGCTGATCGCTATCAACAATTTGGTACCGCCGGTAACGCCAGCAAAATCAAACAAATGTCCCTCGATGACTACGCAGCCAAATATGCTAAAGGGCAATTAACCCAAGTCAGCAAAAAAGTTGTGGCTGTCTAGTGGCTGAACAATTAAGCGATCGCTTAATGGCACCAATTTAGCAGGATTTTTTGGGGTAGTTAACCATAACTACCCTCTTTTTTATCAGGAACGATCGATCTTTGTGTCCTTTGTGTCTCTGTGGTTCGCTCTACGCGCTCGGCCACAGGACTGTATCTTAGAATACATTTTATCCACCAAACCCGGGAGAGCCGAATCGATTTCAGAGAAAAGACTATACTGAAAATAATCAGCAGATCAGCACTGGATTTATAAGAGAAGCAAGATGAGAAAAAAATCGTTGTGGGCGGGATTATTGGTGGGATTTTGGTTTTGTCTGACTTGGATGGCATGGACACCCACAGCAGCCGCCTTTAGCGAAGAACAAAAATTAATACTGCAATCTTGGCGATTAGTCAACCAATCCTATTATGATGACACCTTTAATCATCAAAACTGGTGGCAGGTGCGGGAACAATTCATCAAAAAACCCCTCAACGATCGGACGGCGGCCTATAATGCGATCGAACAGATGTTAGCCACTCTCGATGAACCTTTTACCCGTCTCTTGCGACCGGATCAATACCATAACCTACAAATTAGCACCACGGGGGAATTATCGGGGGTAGGACTGCAAATTAATATCAATCCTGACAATGGTTACTTAGAAGTAGTTGCCCCCCTTGCAGGTTCTCCTGCTGAGGCCGCTGG
Organism: Microcystis sp. CS-574; assembly: GCF_028329095.1. Taxonomy (NCBI): domain Bacteria; kingdom Bacillati; phylum Cyanobacteriota; class Cyanophyceae; order Chroococcales; family Microcystaceae; genus Microcystis; species Microcystis sp. CS-574. The sequence continues at coordinate 50,521 of NZ_JAQMSY010000049.1, read as the reverse complement.
TTTGACTAGCCACGATCGCATTTTGTTTATTGATGGCATCGATACCACTACTTTAACCCTCGATGCAGCAGCAGCCAAAATGCGCGGGACCGCCGGAACAGAAGTTTCCTTAGTCATTCTTCCCGATCAAAAAAGTCAACCAAAAACCCTATCTTTAACCCGTCAACGCATTTCTTTAAGTCCAGTGGTAGCGGTTTTAGATAAAAATTCTAGTTCCTTGCCCATCGGTTATGTGCGTTTAAATCAATTTAGTGCTAACGCTGCCAAAGAAGTCTCGGAAGCGGTGACGAACTTACAAAAACAAGGAGCCAAGGGTTATATTTTAGATTTAAGAAATAACCCCGGTGGTTTACTGCAAGCGGGCATAGAAATCGCTCGGATGTGGATTAATCAGGGAACGATCGTTTATACGGTTAATCGCGAGGGAATTGCCGATAGTTTTGCCGCTTCTGGCAATGCTTTAACCGACTCGCCTTTAGTCGTTTTAGTCAATCAGGGAACCGCCAGCGCCAGCGAGATTTTAGCCGGAGCATTACAGGATAATCAACGGGGGGTTTTAGTGGGAGAAAAGACTTTCGGTAAGGGATTAATTCAGTCCCTATTCGAGTTACCCGATGGGGCAGGATTAGCGATTACCGTGGCGAAATATGAAACTCCCGCTCACCATGATATTCATAAGTTAGGAATTATGCCCGATCAAGTGGTGGCACAGGAACCGATCACCTATGAGGAAATCGGCACCGAAAAAGATAGTCAATACCAAACGGCAATTCAGTTTTTAAACCAGAAGACCGTTTTAGCCAAAGCTTCCTAAGTGGGGTTTTCAGTTATCAGTTATCAGTTACCAGTTATCAGATGCGAGTTTTCAGGATTCTTCGTTACTTGGTCTGCTTCGATCGGGTGGCATAAATCGACTAAATCCTTATCTGGCAAGAGACTTAATTGATTAGTTCGTTAGAGAGGGAAAATAATTGACCAAGATCCCATCAATGTCTTTCTATATAAGGGTTTCATCCCTTATAACCCCCTCCATTGCCTAACACAAACAAAAAGAACCGTTTTCAGTTCACTGTTCACTGTTTACTGTTTACTGATCACTGGACGGCTACGCCGTGCCTTTGGCAACACTGAAAAAACTTCCCACACCCCACACCGGACGGCATAGATCGAACAAATTAGCCATTTTTTCCATCAATATCTAAATTAAGATGAAAACCTGTTTGATTTGGAGAGAATGCTAACATCGATTAGAATTTTCCCAGTCCGGGTTTTTCAGCCTTGCAACCTTAACTCATCCTTGATTTTACTGCCATGCAGAGATATATTCGATCGCCCCTAGCCCTAACCCTGAGCATCAGCCTCTTAGCTAATTTTTTAACCGCTTGTAATAATGCCCAAACCCCCGATAACACTGCCTCTAGTCCCACCACCACTACCCCCGGTGATCAAGGCTTAAAATTAGGGGCTTTACTGCCCATTACTGGAGATTTAGCCGCTATTGGTCAAAATATGCCCGAAGCGTCTGCCCTAGCGGTAGAGACTATCAATGCCTGTGGTGGAGTCAATGGCAAACCCGTCACCCTCGTGAAAGAAGATGACCAAACCGATCCCGCCGCCGGTGCTTCAGCGATGACGAAACTAGCGGAGGTGGATAAAGTAGCCGGTGTGATCGGTTCCTTTGCCAGTAGCGTCTCAGGAGCAGCCGTCGATGTGGCGGTGAGAAAGAAAGTTATGTTAGTCTCTCCGGGTAGCACCAGTCCTGTATTTACTGACAGGGCGAAAAAAGGCGATTTTAAAGGTTTTTGGGCGCGGACGGCTCCCCCGGACACCTACCAAGCTCAAGCTTTAGCGGCCCTAGCTAAGAAAAAGGGTTTTCAAAATGTGGCCACCGTCGTGATCAATAACGATTATGGAGTCGGATTTGAACGGGAATTCGTGAGCGCTTTCGATAAATTAGGTGGCACGATCACTAATAAGCAAAATCCCGTCCGTTATGACCCGAAAGCTGCCACTCTCGATAGTGAAGCGGCGGCTGCCTTCGCTAACCAACCGGATGCTGTAGCGGCAGTCCTTTACGCTGAAACGGGCAGTTTATTGCTACAAGCGGCCTATAAACAGGGATTGACCAAAGGAGTTACCGTCCTCCTCACCGATGGGGTTTATTCGGAAGATTTCACCAAACAGGTGGGGAAAGGAACTGATGGTAAGTCAATTATTGCTGGGGCCCTAGGCACTGTCCCCGGGGCCGACGGTCAAGCTTTAAGCGCTTTTACTACTCTCTGGAAAGAAAAAACTGGCAAGGATGTCACCGCTTTTGTTCCCCATACTTGGGATGCGGCGATTTTATTGATGTTAGCAGCCGAGGCGGCTAAATCTAACACCGGGGAAGGGATTCAAAGCAAGATTCGTGAGGTGGCTAACGGACCTGGGACGGAAGTAACCGATGCTTGTCAAGCCATGGAAATGATTCGCAAAGGCGAAGATATTAACTATCAGGGGGCCAGTGGCAATGTGGATATCGATGAAAATGGCGATGTGGTCGGTAGTTACGATGTCTGGACTGTTAATGATGACGGCACTCTCAAGGTTATCGATCAGGTGACACCCAATCAGTAATCAGTAATCAGTGATCAGTAATCAGGAATCAGGAGATTGCTTGTATTTATTTTCCCTGCTCCCCTCTCCCCCTCAACACCCACGAAGTCTGTTGACAGCAGCACACTTTGTGCTTTTTGTCAAAAAAACTTTTTTTTTGCAACAAAACTACACAAAAAAAAGATCATCGTCGTGGGTGAAATTGACTAATTTACCCGTCTTAATTGGGATCACCTTCTAGCTGTGGCAAGGGTTTCAAGCGTTGCTGTCCAAAAAAGCACAGAACTGCCCACTATGAAATTCAGTAAAATCGCTGTAACCATGATAACATCGTTGTTAAATAAAAATCTTTCTCAATTAATTTTTAAGAATTTGTAAATATTGCGGAATGTTAATTTAAATATTCTCAAGTTTTTGGCATCAATCAATAATTTTTACTTATCTTTGACCAATATCGGGTTAGGAGTCAGAAGTCAGGAGATAGGAGATTATTTTTATTTATTCTTCCCACACCCCACTTCATAATTCCCAATCCATCACTGATGACTGAAAACCGAGACAGTTTTCTGAGGACTTTTTTTATTAGTGGGAACTGGATCGGGGTCATTTTCTTCCCTGGCCACCCGGATTAAGAGGGCGGCTAAAAAGAGACTGGCTAAACTGGAACTGCCGCCATAGCTAAAGAGAGGGAAAGGTAGGCCCGTAGTGGGTAAAGAACCAGTGGCCACACCGATATTTAACAGAGATTGACCGATTAAAATTACCATCGCCCCGATCGCCACTAATTTTTTGATGCGATGACGACATTTAACCGCCACGATCAGGGCGAGAGTAGCGTAGAGAAATAGCATGATTAACAGTAAAATACCGCCAATAAAACCAAATTCCTCGCCAAAGACAGCGAAAATAAAATCCGTATCTGGGAAGGGTAGATAAAATAATTTTTGTTGGGATAAACCGTAACCGCTGCCAGTGGTTCCGCCAGAACCGATCGCCAGTAAACTCTGCACTAATTGATAACCATCACCCCGGGGATCCTGCCAGGGGTCTAGGAAAGATAAAATCCGTTTTCTCTGGTATTCGCGGAAAGTAACACTGACCACGGCCATAGTTAAACCCAGTAAAGCGGTGCTGGTCATGTAGGATAAAGGCAGACCGGAGGCAAGAGCGATCAGCCAGAGAGTTATACCACACAGAGCAGTGGTACTCAAGTTAGGTTGTAAGAGGATGCCGGCTAGAATTAGTCCAAAAATAGCGATCCAAGTTAACCGTTGATTGACATTTAAACGCTGCCATCCACCGAAAACCGCCGCTCCTTGCAGGACGAGAAACGGTTTCATAAATTCCGACGGTTGCAAGAGAATCGGCCCGATTTTAATCCAACGGGTGGCACCATTGATATTAGCTCCCAAACCGGGGATGAGAGTGATCAAAATTAATCCTAAAACTAATAAAATCATCCAGGGGGCGATTTTGAGGAGTTTCTCGATCGGCAATCGCACCAGGAAATTAAAGCCAATTAAGCCAACCCAAAGCCAGATTAATTGGCGGATAAAATAGTATAGTCCGTTATCAAAGCGACTGTCAGCCAGAGCGTAGGAAGCAGAAAAAAGCACGACTAACCCGACTAACAGCCACAAAAAAGTCATCCAGCGCAATAATCGCGCTTCGGCTGACCAGTTTTTCACATCGGGGTCAAAAATAGGGATAATATATTGCCACACGGAGATTTTTCGCAAAGAAGTATCTTGCACAGATTAACCAAAAGGACTAGGCTCGATCGCAGTTTGTTCCACTATCCGACGGCGACATGACCGATTAAACCCGCGTTTTCACCGTGCCATTCTAGGGTATCACCGATCGCCTGACCGTCGTGATAGGCAGCCAAGAGAATTTCCGCCGTTTTCCCCCAAACAATATTACCCTGACGATCAAGGGAAATCATGCCCAGATCCCGACCATTAGTTTGGGATTCGTGCATCGATTTCTCCACGGCAGCGGCGAGGGAAAAACCATCGGTGACGCGAATGACCACCTTAGCGGCTAAACACTCATCGATAATATCTTCCCCGACCCCTGTACAACTTACTCCGGCCCATGGATTCGCATAATTGCCGGCCGGCATGGCACTGTCACTAACGCGACCGATTCTTTCTAATCCCTTACCTCCGGTAGAAGTTCCGGCGGCGATGTCTCCTTGCTGATCAAGGGCCACCACCCCGATAGTTCCCCGTTGTGCTGACGAATCGGCGAATAAACGGGCCATTTTGCGATTAAAGTTCGTCTTTCTTTCTTCCATCCATTCTTGAATCCGATAATCGGTTAGGGGATCATAGAGGGGAATTTGTAATTCTCGGGCCAGATCTGCAGCCCCAATTTCCGAGAGAATGCGATCCTCTTGACTTTGGAGAAAGTGGGCCAGGCTAATGGGATTCTGTACCCGCGAGACGTTAATGACACCGCTTAAACGCTGGTGACGACCATCCATCAAGGCTGCACTCATTCGCACCTGACCGTCCGATTGCACCACCGAACCGGTCCCAGCATTAAATCGCGGTTCATCCTCCAGTAACATACATCCTTTTGTCACCGCTTCCACAGCACTAGCACCATTGTCAAGGAGGTTGTAAATATTCTTAACAATCCCCCGGAGAGAATCGCGCACTGATTCTAAACCACCTTTATCCTCTAGGGAACTCGCTCCCCCATGAATAATTAACTTCGCATTTACTCTGGTCATCGAAAAATTGAGTCCGAAACCCCGTCTCTTGAGGACGGCTTTGCCATTAAATAGTAGCGCATTTACACCATATATCTTGACTTCCCCTTTAACAAAAGGGCATAAACTGTAATGTAAGCTGCCCGCGGATTTAAATTGCTTAACAGCTTATCAAATATTTTTTCGATATTTTTATTTGAATTAGAGAAGACAAGAAGGGACAACCCAAAAGAAAACCCAACCACCGCCATGAGGAGATTGGGTTTTCCGGTTATCACATTGATTTTAAGGAGCTAAAGCGTTACCGCGCAGGAGAGAACCGATAGTTTTAGCAGTAATCTTCATCTGTACGAGAGGATTAGCGGGAACAACGGTTTTATAGAGATAACTGTCAAAAGTCATCTTCTGTACATCCTTATCGGAACACATTTCCACAAAAGCTTCCCGGGTGGCATCGGTACGGTAGAAAACCCGTTGCAGGATATCTAATACCAGATAGGTCATACCGTATTTCTTGTCCCAACGCTTGAGGTAGAGTTTTAACTCGTCCTCTGTGGGAATACGTTGGCCGCCGTTGGTGACTTCGACAATGGTTTCGGCACACATCCGCGCCGATTTAGCGGCGAAATAGATGCCTTCTCCCGAAGACTTGGTAACTGTTCCCGCAGCATCTCCCACCAGTGCCACGCGACCAACTACACGACGAGGACGGGGATGTTCAGGGATGGGGTGGGCCTCCACGCGGATGATTTCGCCTCCTTCCAGACGATGGGCCGCGCGAGCGCGAATACCAGCTTGTAGGTCTTTAATCATGGCTTTATTGACCTTCATTGTGCCAGTACCGACGGCGACGTGATCGTATTTGGGGAATACCCAAGCGTAGAAGTCGGGGGATACGTCTTTCCCTACATACATTTCGGCCAGATCTTCGTAGTAGGCCATTTTATCTTGGGGGAGACGGATGCGTTCTTGGAAAGCGATCGCATAGTTGTAATCCCCGGCATCAATAGCTTTGGCAATGCGAGAATTAGCACCGTCGGCGCCGATAACCATATCCACCTTCAGAGATTTCATTTCCCCTTGGGAATTGCCGTGGGAGTGATCGGCGTAGTGTAGGGTATAGGGATCGGTGCTATTGGTGGGAATGTCGAGACCGTAAACGGTTCCGTTGATTAAATGCGCTCCTAATTTATGGGCGCGTTCTCTCATAAAACCGTCGAGGACTTCCCGACGACACATTCCGATATATTCGTCTTGATTATCGAGATTAATATCGACTTCGACGTTCGAGGGGGAGATCATTTTCATTTTTCTCACCCGGCGATCAATAATTTCAGGAGGTAGGTCAAATTCGCTCACCATACAGAGAGGAATCGCTCCACCACAGGGTTTAGCATTATCTAATTTGCGTTCAAATAAATAGGTTTCAATGCCTGCTTTAGCTAATGTTTCTGCCGCCGAAGAACCGGCCGGCCCTGAACCCACAACAGCGACTCTTAACACTCAGGTTTTCTCCTACATACTTACGAGCGAGTACGCTTTGCAGTGTACCACAGGGGTTTAGCCGAAAGGAACGATATCCTCCGATTCTGCCCGATCTTGCAACAGTGCTTAACATCCTCTGTTACAAAAGTTTATTTTACTGCCCGTAGATGTTTTTTTTATCGATGTGTTGTATTGTGTTACACCCCTCTCCCAAACTGGGAAAAGGGGATAGGTGCGAGGATTCTTAACCTCTTGCTTTCAACCAATCAGTAATAGCGGGGGGTAAATCCCGTTGCACTTTGCCACTGACATACATTCCGATATGTCCGACCGGGAAAGCACAAGCGGTATAGTCAGAAGTACCGATATAATTCCCTAAAGCGAGGGAAGAAGCGGGAGGGACAAGGTGATCTTTATCCGCATAAAGATTGAGAATTGGCATGGTCAGATTGTGTAAATCTACCCGTTTATCTCCTAACATCACTTCCCCTTTAATCAGTTTATTTTGCTGATAGAAATCCTTGAGAAACTGTCGATAGGATTCTCCCGCTTGGTCAGGACTATCAAAAATCCATTTTTCCATACGCAGAAAATTAACTAATTTTGATTCGTCTTCCATGATGTCAGGAAAATCGAGGTATTTCTGATAACCTAACTGCAAAGGTTTCAATTCCAGAAACTCTAAGTTGAGAAAATCTCCCGGAATATTGCCCATGGTATCTACCATTAAATCGATGTCTAATGCTTCGGCTCCCAAGGAACACCCCCCGCGCATATTTAAGAGGGTCTCGGTTTGATAAAAGTCCACCGGTGTCACCATTGTCACCAGATTTTTTACCTTATCGGGATAGAGGGAACTATAGCATAAACTAAAGGTTCCCCCCTGACAGATTCCTAGCAGATTAATTTTGTCGAGATGGTGACTTTGACGAATAAAATCGACGCAATTATCCACATAACCATTGATATAATCATCAAGGGTTAACCAGCGATCGCTTCTGGTGGGATATCCCCAATCAATTAAGTAGATATCTAAGCCTAATTTCAGCAGATTTGCTACTAAAGAACGCCCTTCCTGTAAATCTACCATGTAGGGACGATTGACCAAAGCATAAACCATCAGCAAGGGAATCTCGAAGGGTTTTTCGACCACGGGTTTAAAGTGGTAGAGAATGATTTTATCTTCCCGATAAACTGCTTCTTTTTCCGAGACTCCACACTCAATATCTTCTTCTTTAACTCGTTTGAGATTGTCTAAACCTTTGAGATTTTTCTGAGTTAATTCTAGATAATCTTGGGTAAAATCTTCCAGTTTTACTTGCGTCAAAAATGGCCACATAATTTAATTCTCCTAGAAAAGTGTGGAAGTGGGGATTTTTCAGTGAGCAGTGAACAGTAAACAGTAATCAGTGAAAAGAAAGTTCCGAAGTTTTCACCTAACACTATATACTGAAAACTGCAATCCGATAACTGATAACTGATAACTGATTGTCAAGCACAATTAACTAATTGTTACTTTCTGTTTCTTTTTTTTCTCCTAAAGCTTTTTTGAGACTTTTTACCTCTTTGCGTAATTCATAGATAGTCCGATGAATTTCATCGACTTCGCTGCGGGTAGGCAGATTCATTGAGCGCAGGTAAATTTCCATTAAATCCTGCTGTTTGAGGCGATAATCATTGAGGGAATTAATAAATTTTCCCCGTACTTTTAGGTTTTCTGGTTGACAAAAAGCCTTTTCAAAAATATCATCAGCGACGACACTCCACACATCTTGAAATTCTCGCCAATCCTTGACAGGTTGACCTTTTTCTGCTAAGAAAACTAATTTTTTAGTTAAAGCTTCAAAGGATTTAACTTGAATATCAGCCAGTACAATTTGATAGTTAATACTAGCTTGATAAAGAACGCGCCAAGTTTCAAAACTATCGAGTAATTTGCGGTTAAATTCTCGTGGCAATCCCAATAAAGGCATCTGTAACCATTGGCCAAAAGTCTCATCATAAAACTTCTGCCAATAGATATTATTGAGTTCGATCAAGGAAGAAGTGTTACCTAACCAAGCTTTGGTTATTGTGTCATTTGACAGGACGAAAGGATCGAACCATAAATGATTGAGACTTTGTAATTGTTGCAGGTAAATTGTCCATAGTTGACTGACATCTTGACTACTTTGGGAAGTGGTAGTAGTAAAACTATTCAGTTGACCGCGCATCTGTTGGGTATAATTATCTAAAATTGTTTGCCAGTCTTCTCCTGTTTGCATTTTCGGGAAGATACTTTCCCAAGCTTCCATCGATAATTTTAGGAATTTGATCAATAAATCCCGATTATCAAAATAGCGCTGGGTTGCCTGTTGTAATTCTGGTTTAATATTGCCCATAGGAGTCGGTATCGCTCCCATCATATCAAACCAACTTGACCACATTTTTGCCCCGGTTTCTGTCCAAAGATTGACGTAATCGGTGGCCATCTCACTCCAAGCTTGTGTCGGTTTATCCATTATTTTTGCCCTTTTCCTTTAACGCTGATTTCGCTAGTTTACTAACCCACCCTACACCCGATAACTGATAACTGATAACTGATAACTTACCCACTGATAACTGATAACTTACCCACTGATAACTGATTAGGTGTGATGGGCCCCATTAACTCTGAGGACTTCTCCAGAGACATAACTGCTGGCAACAGGAGAGAGTAAATAGGCAGTTGCCCAGGCGATATCTGCGGGTTCACCGAAGCGACGACAGGGAATTTCGGCGGTGATTTTATCGCGAACTTTATCGGGAATCGCTAAAGTCATTTCCGTGTTAATAAACCCCGGTGCGATCGCATTGGCGCGAATATTATAACGGGCAGCTTCTCGCGCTAAGGATTTGACTAAACCGATAACTGCCGCTTTTGTAGCCGCGTAATTAGTTTGGCCGGCATTACCGCGATCACCGGAAATAGAACTAATACAAACGATCGATCCCGCTTGTCGTTCGTACATTCCCTCAATAAACGGCTTAATCGTGTGATTAACCCCTTTTAGGTTGACATTAATCACTAAATCCCAATCTAGCGGCGTTAATTTAGGGAAAAAGTTATCTCTGGTAATCCCCGCGTTAGCGACGATACCGTAAACCGGTCCCAATTCCGCTTCAATTTGTTGAGCTGCCGCTTCCATAGATTCCAACTTAGTCACGTCGGCGACAATGCCTAAACCCTGGGGATTATCGGCGACTAAATCCGTGTAGGCCACCTTGGCCCCCAAATCTATCAAAAGAGAGACAATAGCCGCCCCAATGCCTCGATTTCCGCCCGTAACGACGATAACTTTCTCCTCTAGTCCGAGAGATACCATAGCTTTTTCCTCCTAAACTCTTTCAATTGCGATCGCTGTTCCGCCACCGGTCCCATGACAGATGGCCGCCATACCGAGGGTTTTATCCTGTACTTTCAACGCATTAATTAACGTCACCAGAATCCGTGCGCCGGAAGCGCCGATGGGATGACCCAATGCGATCGCACCACCGTGAACGTTTTGTTTTTCCCTAGCTAACCCCAGATCCATCTCAAAAAGCAGATTATTTAAGGCAAAAGCTTCGTTATTTTCCACTAAATCGAAATCTTCGATCGTTTTATTGAGAGATGCCAGTAATTTTTTCACCGCGAGGACGGGAAATTCTGGGAAGCGATCGGTTTTGCCAGCACCCACAGCACCGCCAAGGATTTTGGCAATTGGTTTTAAACCGTACTGATCCACAGCTTTTTGACTGGCTAAAAGGATAGCGGCAGCCCCATCGGAAATCTGACTACTATTCCCTGCGGTTAAAACTCCCGACGGATTAAAAGCCGGCCGCAGTTTTCCTAAACCTTCCGGGGTACTATCGGAACGAATACCCTCATCTTGATCAAGAATTGTGGAACCTTTCTTAGATTTAAGCTCAATTGGCACGATTTCGCCCTTAAACCAGCCTTTTTCTGTGGCTGTGGCCGCTCTTTGGTGGGATAAAGCGGCAATTTCGTCTAATGCTTGCCGAGAAACCCCGCGATCAAGACAGAGGCGATCAACTTGGGAACCCATGCCCTCAGTCGTGGTAGCATCGGTTAAGCCATCGTGTAGTAATAGGTCGGTTAATTGTTCCGGCGCACCCATAAGGAATTTATAACCCCACCGGGCCCGATGGGAGAGAAAAAAGCCAGTTTGGGACATGGATTCAATACCACCAGCGAGGACGAGATCCGCTTCTCCGGCGCGAATTGAGGTGGCAGCGTTACTAACGGCAATCATTCCCGAAGAACAAACCATATCCACCCGATATCCGTCCACGCTTACGGGAATTCCCGCTTTAATCGCCGCTTGTCGGGGAATTAACTGACCATGACCGGATCCCAAAACATTGCCGAAAATGTACAAATCTAGGGCTTCTGGGGGCAAATTAGCGATTTCTAGGGCAGATTTCATCACTGTTGCCCCTAAATCGGCCGGGGATAATCCGATTAATCCCCCACCAAAACGACCAATTGGAGTCCGGACAGCGGCCACGATATAAACTTCTTGCATAGACTTCTCTCTATTGGGAAGCGAAGATAATAGATAGAATTTACTTAAGAATATCGAGTCCGAAAAGATCAAAATCCCAATTGACTGTCATTGGTTACAAGTTCCTGGCCTCGATGCCTTGAGTTTTTGTCTATCTACCCTCGATTTTGCAACAGAATTTCTGTGTCAGAAGATATATTCATTAGAATTTAACTTTTCCGGCAGCAATCCCCTTTTTTTATGGATTTAGTCAAGCGTCTAGTTTTTATCGGTGGTGGCCATAGTCATGCGATCGCCCTTCGTCTTTGGGGGCAATCACCCCTAAAAAACGTTCAATTAACTTTAATTAGCGATGTCACCCATACCCCCTATTCGGGAATGTTACCCGGCCACATCGCCGGTTTTTATGATTTTGCCGAGACTCATATCGATTTACCTTCTCTAGCTAGGTATTCTCAAGCGCAATTCTGTTTAGACAAGGCTAATTTCATAGATACGGAAAAATGTCAAGTAATTTTTCATAATTCTTCACCGATTCCCTTTGATTATCTCTCGATCGATATTGGCAGCCTCCCGGCAGTGGATAATGTTATCGGTGCTAAAGAGTACGCTATCCCCGCCAAACCAGTACCGATTTTTCGGGAAGGATGGCAAGAAATCCTCAAAAAAGCGGTTATTAACCCTAATAATACTCTAAATATCGTCATTGTTGGTGGTGGTGCAGGCGGAGTTGAATTAGCTTTAAATATGCAGTCCCGTTTGGCCAAAATTCTCAACTCTAGCAGTAATTTGAATTTGTCTCTAATTCATCGAGGAAAAAAACTCCTAGCAGCCCATAATAATTGGGTCGGTCAACGTTTAGAGAATATTTGTCAACAAAGGGGAATTAGATTATATTTATCAACGGATGTGACGGCAGTGCAAGCAGATCGGATTATCTGTTCATCGGGGTTAATTTTACCCACGGATTATACAATTTGGGTAACGGCTGCCTCGGCCCCTAGTTGGATTAAAGCGTCAGGATTACTGACAGATGAAAAAGGGTTTATTTTAGTGAATAATTATCTGCAATCTCTTTCCCATCCCCATATTTTTGCCGTGGGAGATATTGCCACGATTCCAGATTATCCCCGTCCGAAAGCGGGAGTTTTTGCCGTCCGACAAGGAAAACCCCTGTTTGATAATTTAGGAAGAATTCTGCAAAATCAGCCCCTAAAACCCTATTTTCCCCAGAAAAATTATCTGAGTTTAATTGGGACAGGAGACCAAAAAGCGATCGCATCTTGGGGCGGTTTCGGCTGGCAATCACCATTATTATGGTTATGGAAAGATCGGATCGATCGAGCTTTTATGAGACAATTTGATAAGCTCTAGTTAATAAGTAGGTAGGTGTTAAAAATTATCAGACACCCCCCTTATCAAGGGGGGATTAAGGGGGGATCAGAGGCAAAATTGCTGATTATCGTCCAATAGCACCGAGTTACTGTCAAGGCCGTTGGGAGTAAAATCTGATTTGGGAATCCCACAACCTGATAAAGTAAAAATCGTCCCGATACCTTGACTGGTTAAGGGAGAGAACGTCAATAGTTTGTTAAATAGTACATATAAACCAATGCTACGTCTTCGCTCGATTATTTCCCTAGTTTTAGTCCTAGTTACTACCCTGCTGGTTAGTTGCAGTGGTCCCCAAGCAACTATCCCCACCGTCTATAGTCCGCAAAAAATCGAACAGTTACAGGTTTACATCCAACCCATAGAAGGATTTCGCGAAAAAATGAGCGTTTTGCAAGACCTCATCGCTGACAAAAATTGGGTAGATACTCGCACCTATATCCACGGCCCTTTGGGGCAATTGCGTCAGGAAATGGTAGGATTATCGCGTAATTTACTGCCCAAAGACCAAGAAAAAGCCAAGCAGTTAGCGAAAAATCTTTTCGTTCACTTTGAACGTATCGATGCGGCAGCCAAAGAAAAAGATGCTAGTCTCGCTGCTAATCAATTCCAAGAAGCATTAAAAGACTTCGATGCTTTCTTAAATATTGTTCCTAGTTAGTTTGTATTAGTGATCGGTGATCAATTATCAGTGATCACCGACCAGGCCGCAGCTAAAAAACCGATAAATGCTATTTTGGTTTAGTTTGGACGCTAATAGGGCCATTAACCATGGTTTGACAGGCTAAACGATAATTTTCGGGTTTTTTCTTCAGACAGCGCTGCTCAAAGTCGGTTCTAGCGGAGAGATTTTCCATCCCCTCGACAATTGCCACTATACAAGTACCACACTGACCGTAACCGCCACAATTCATCAATTTACCGCCAAAAGTGTAGATATCAACGCCATTCTGGATTGCTTTCTCTCGTAAATTCGCTCCATCTGCCGCTACCACGATCTTATTCTCTTTGACGAAGTTGATGTTACCCATGACTGTATTACCCTAAATTTTTGCAAATTAATATTAAAAAATATTAAATTTTTTTGATTGTAACATTTTTGGCTCGCTCTTCTAAATATTCGGCGATACCAATAGCGATCGCTTTTTTACCGATAAATTTTCCCAGTGCCGCTTTTGTGACCAAATAAGCCACCTGTTCCCCTTGATCGCCCTTTTCCTCACCCCTATTAGCAATGACCGCCTGATAGCCCTTTTCTAGGCGTTTGCGGGCGATTTCCAGTAACTCCTCCTGACTGACTCCCTCCTGATACTTGAAAGTCACCATCTCTAAATCGGGAAAATTTTCTCTCACCTTGTCAATCACTTTTTCCGTCGGCACAAAATTAAGATTTAACTGCCCTCCACTGGGAATCTTACCAGAAAAAGGGCTTTCTAAGCGATAATCTGCCACTGCTGCCGAAAAAATGCCAAATTTATAATCTTTACTCTCTAATTCTCCCATAACCTTCCCTAGATACTCGTCATAAGTTTCAATAATTTCATGGGGTAAATAAGCGGGGGGTGTATAGCTGCCCCGTCCGTGGATTAACTGCACCTTGGCCCCGCGCAGGTATAATTCTTCTGCAATAGCGGCCCCTAATTGTCCGGTAAAACGATTGGTTAAACGACGGATATTATCGATAATCACGGGTGTGGGTCCACCGGTGACTAAAATCGGCATATTTTTCAGGACAGAATTACTGAGAATCCCACAGGCTGCCACGGTGATCTCTTTTTCCCCGGGGAGATTGTGCTTACCGTAATCATCCCGGGGTGGCATAATCTCGACTCCCAAGCGATCGAGAGTTTGCAAAGATTCGCTCAGAATAGCATTATGTAAACTGCCGTGCATGGTGGGGACAAGCAGAATTTTAGTTTTTCCCTTTTCCAGTCGTCCCAAGGCCGAGGCCAAGCATGAAGTGATCACTCCGTCAGCGATTCCGTAACGAAACTTATTAATCGTGTTATAGGTAGCAGGGGCGACTAAATAAAGATCAAAGGGAGATTGATCGCTTAAATGTTCTGCTTTTGCCGTTAATTGACTAACTACGGGATTAAGCGTACTCCATTCCAAAGCTTCCTTAGTGACGTATCTTAAAGCTTCTTCCGAGACAAAAGCCACGACTGTGGCCCCGAATTTCCGCAAAGATCGGGCAATTAGCGGCGCTTTCATGGCCGCAATCCCTCCTGTCACCAGTAAAGCAATCCTTTTACCCCAGAGATGATGATTTTCTAAGGGTACTTCGCGATCGCCTAAGTCCGAATCCGTGGGAGCGGAGAAATTCCAAGTCATAAATTTGGGGAAATGGGGGAATGGGGGAATGGGGGAATGGGGAAATGGGGAAATGGGGGAATTCAACTAAAAAACCCCAAAACCCCAAAACCCTAAAATCTCAATACCCAACACCTTCTAACTGATAACTGATCACTGATAACTGATTCGGTTATCCCTATTCAAGATTTGTCTATCCCTGACCGATAAACTCGTTATGCTAGTAAATAAAGGGTTGCTTCGGTGTTCTTATGATTGACAAAATTTTAACTAAAGTTCGATCGCTTGCCAAGCCGTTATTAGTTCTAGGATTAGTGACAACGCTGATTTTCGGTTCTATTCCCAGTGCTTTAGCGGCATCGGGGGGTAGAATGGGTGGCGGTAGTTTTCGCGCCCCTAGTCGCAGTATTAGCCCTTCTAGAGGTGGTGGTTACAGTTCCCCGGGTTACGGTGGAGGTATTGGTTTTCCCTTCCTCTTACCCTTCTTTTGGGGTGGTGGTGGCGGTGGCTTAATTTCTCTGTTAATCTTTTTTGCTATTGCCAATTTCCTCGTTAATGCTTTCCGTAATGGTGGAGGCAGTGATGAGAATGGTATGACGATAGAATCCGGTTATGAAACCGTCTCCGTGGCTAAAGTACAGGTGGGTTTGTTGGCTAATGCCCGTTATCTGCAACAAGAATTAAATCAAATCGCCCTAACTGTCGATACTAGCACCTCCGAGGGACGAGTCGAAGTCTTACAAGAATCGGCCCTCGCCCTGTTACGTCATCCAGAATACTGGGTTTATGGTAACGTCGATTGCCAACAAACCAGCCTCAGCAGTGCAGAAGCGAAGTTTAATCAGTGGTCTCTCAACGAACGCGGTAAACTAACGGCGGAAACCTTAACTAATTACAATAATCAACTGCGTCAAGGTTCTCAAGAAAATATTTTACCCGAATCGGCTGGGGAATTAGCTAAAACCGCACCGGAAGGCTATATTTTGGTGACTATTTTAGCCGGCATTGTTGGTAAATTTTCTCTACCGAAAATTAATGACTCCCAAGACTTGAAACAAGCCCTGCAACAAATTGGTAGTATGGGAGGCGATCGACTTTTAGCAGTAGAAGTGATTTGGACCCCCCAAAGCGAGGGTGATATTCTCAGTCAAGATGACATTCTCGCCAATTATCCCGATCTGAAATTAGTGTAATTTGTCGGGGAATAACTCTAGATATTAGCTAAAATCTCCCTTATTACGGGGAGATTTTTTGATTAGGGTTTGCTAAAAAAATCAATTGGCCGGTGATGGGGTGAGTTTCGTAGGTTAGTCCCTCGGAAGGAAACCTAACAACTCCACCGATTATGGCTAAATCCTGTTAAAAGGCATAGAAGAGCAGGGAGCAGGCTCTTCTAGGTTCTGTGTGATAAGTTTAACTTACATTATGATCGATCGATCTTTGTGTCCTTTGTGTCTTTGTGGTTCGTTCCACCCCCTCGCTCTTGAGAAATGTATCTTAGAATACATTTTACCCACCAAAGCTGGAAGAGCCGGGAGCAGCGAAAAACAATTCATAACTTGGCAGTCAATCATACTATTAAAAACCGATTTGGTAAGT
Source organism: Microcystis sp. CS-574 (assembly GCF_028329095.1). NCBI lineage: Bacteria > Bacillati > Cyanobacteriota > Cyanophyceae > Chroococcales > Microcystaceae > Microcystis > Microcystis sp. CS-574. Next base: position 33,892 of record NZ_JAQMSY010000049.1, on the reverse strand, counting down.
ACCTAAGCAAAATTAATTACACATCTAAGCCACTACTCCGTCAGACTTCTGGTGTGAGGAAACAGTGAACTGAAAACTCAAATCCGATCCCTAATAGCTGTCTCGGAGTCTCCCGTCTCGGAGTCTCCTGTCTCGACTAGGAAATTAATTTTGCACGACTACTTATTAGACATCTCCAAAATTTAGGCCAGATTGAGGTTAATTTCTGGAAATGTCTATTATACTGCAAGGGAATCAGGAACCGCCCAAGATCCATTGGGTCGCTACCTCGGTTTCCCCCCAAGGGAACTGCCTAACTTCAGCTGAGACAAAGTGGGAAGCCAGACTTTCGATCAGTTTAACCAGAGTGGAATCAGTCACCACTGCAACTTTACTGACGTACTTGTGATGGTCGCGTATGAGCTGGAAATGGGCGACCAAGGCACCAAAACTATCCCAACCAGTGAACTCGGGAACTTCAATGATCACGCCAGCAAGGCCACCAGTGGCTTCAATGTGGGGATCCACTGCCTCTGCAATCTTGACAAAATCTTCCGCCGCAAGTGCAGATGTAGGTCGCATACAGAGAATGCTATGCGCCGCGTCTAAATTATAATCTATCATAGTTTGCCTCTCCCAAATGGTCGAAGTCTAACTCTATGATATCACGAATAGACGGTTTCACCAGAATTACTAGACGAGCTATAACCTCGACATTATGGAAGACGATATTAAGCATGAGAAGCGGTAAAACAGTGGAAAACACCAGAAACTCCTTACTTCTGTGAATCACTGTCTTATGGCGAAAGGAGAAACAGCACTCTAGAAAAGAGTTCTGGTATTATTTATAGACATCGCCGCGAGGTTTAATAGTTGTAATGACCTATAGATTGTTATCTCTATCTTCAAAAAATCACACTCGATATTTATCTACTCGCAATCTTAGTTCATCTCTTTCGTAAAGGGGTTTAATATCTAATTTTGTAGAATCCGAAATCAAAGTATCTAAAGCTTCAAGAATAGGAATTTGATCATTTTTAGGCATCCTTTCTAAGGAGCGTTCTGCTTGTCTGAGTAGAATATAATTAGCCAAGTCTATCTCCAAATAATTTGTATTTTAATTCTGTTGAAGTGATTCCAGTATCTCGACTGGAAGGAAGAGCCAATATTTTCCTAAAAACGGCGGGTTTTATCGATTCCGTAGAGGATTCCCGTCACCACGGAAGAGAGAATTAATAACAAAATTAATCCTCCGGGTAAAAAGGATAATATTCCCATGCCGCGTAATACATAAACTAACACAGTCACCAATAGGAAACCGAAAAAAAGAGACTTTAAATAACTAGAATTTGAGCGCATTTACTTAGATTAACAGGTCTTCTTGAGTTAAGTTTAACTTTTCGGCAATCATTGCTAGGATTTTTTCTTCCCTTTTTCCGTTACTGATAGATTCCAGTAACCGGCGATTGAGAATAATTTTTTCCCCGTTGGATAAGATTAAAATAATCCCTCGGTAATTAGACCCTAAAAAGCCATTGTAATCTTTTATCTTTGCCTCAACAATTCTCTTTAGAAGATAATCGCTTTCACTTCTAAAAATTAAATGTTGTCGCCTACGGGTTAGGGTGGCGGTACCCTGATTAAAGACATAACTCTCCCAATAGCTGGCATCATAAAATAACAATAGACCAGAGAATAAGCATAACATACCCCAGAGATAATAGGGATAATTATGATGCTGTTCTAGCAGTACTGACAAGGTATCTAGGGGACTTTTGGCAATAATTTCCTGAGCTTGATATCTATTCACAAAATTCTCAAATCGAGTTTTAAAATCACTAGCTGACTGCACATCTAGAAAATTCTCGATGTAGAGATGGTTATTTCTTCCGACCAATAAAACCGCGTTATTAACAGTTTTTTCCTGCTCAACACTGATAAAAACTTCCTGATAGACAGCCGTAGCTTTAATGTGAGTTAAAGAAAAATTTTCCCGACTAGAAATAGGAAAATTATACTCTTGGACATATTGACAATCTATCCTTTTTGTACCTAACCGAATGCAGTCGAGATAAGCGCGCTGGGAAAAAACTACATAGGCTAAAAACAGAAAAGGAAACCCAGCCAGAAAAAAACCCAGAAAAGGACGATATTTAGGAGCTTTATTCTCTAATAAGAGTGTAGTCAGCGTTTTTTGCTTAACTCGCATAGGAAACCCTACAGGTACTTTGTTCTAATTGTACTACAGCCTTTCGGCGTCCTTCTCAGGATCGATTTATTTAATCTGCTGACCAGGAAAATTGTAATGATTATTCACGAAAATCTGACATCGGTCTCTAGACTGGCTCTATCTTGACCTTTTTTATCTGGATTTGGCACGGTAAAACCCTGTTTATCGAGTTTTTGTAAAGCTTTGGCGGTTTTTTGTTTATTGTTTGCATTTAAATTAAATATATAAATAAAACTGTTTTTATAAGTTTTTGTCGATTTCAGAGACTTTATAGGCTGTAAAAAATTGTTAATCTAATTTTTAAGCTTTTATTCTCACTCTAGCTATAGCAGATAAAAATTGAGCCTCTTGCCAAGGGGTGGGGAGATGGTCAATAATTGCGATCAAAGCACTGATAAACAAACTCACCATTCAAGCGTACATTTAGGAGAACTTCCATGCCTTTAACACTCGCAGTCTACGGAAAAGGTGGCATCGGTAAATCGACAACAAGCTGTAATATTTCGGCTGCTTTAGCCAAAAGAGGCAAAAAAGTCCTACAAATAGGCTGTGACCCCAAGCATGATAGCACTTTCACCCTGACAGGCTTTCTGATTCCCACAATCATCGATACCCTACAAGAAAAAGATTTTCACTACGAAGACATCTGGCCCGAAGACGTTATCTATGACGGTTACGGTGGCGTCAAATGTGTGGAAGCGGGTGGACCCCCGGCCGGTGCTGGTTGTGGTGGTTACGTCGTCGGGGAAACGGTGAAATTATTAAAAGAATTGAACGCTTTTGATGAATTTGACGTGATTTTGTTTGATGTTTTGGGGGATGTGGTCTGTGGAGGATTTGCCGCACCCTTAAATTACGCCGATTACTGCATAATTGTCACAGATAACGGCTTTGATGCTCTTTTTGCCGCCAATCGCATCGCCGCTTCCGTCCGGGAAAAAGCGCGCACCCATCCCCTGCGACTAGCCGGATTAATTGGTAATCGCACCTCAAAACGCGATTTAATTAATAAATATGTGGATCATGTTCCCATGCCAGTGTTAGAAGTTTTACCCTTAATTGAAGATATTCGCGTCTCCAGAGTTAAAGGTCAAACTCTCTTTGAAATGGCCGACAAAGATCCGATGTTAAGTTACGTTTGTGACTATTATCTCAACATTGCCGATCAGATTTTAGCCAAACCAGAAGGAGTTATTCCCAAAGAATCTGCCGACCGGGAATTATTCACTTTATTATCGGATTTCTATCTTAATGCTGATAAACCCAAAGTTAACGCCGAGGCGGAATTAGATCTAATGATGGTTTAGATTATTTTGTAGGGTGGGTTAGGGACAGCGTAACCCACCAATAATCACCAATAAACTCTTTTTCTGGGTGGGTTACGGCGAAGAATTAACTTATTAGTTAATAGCCTAACTTATCGTCACCTAACCCACCCTACCCACGAATTTTATCGAGGACTTGATAATGATCATTTTTTCCTCTCATTGGGAATTCTAATAGGGAAAACATCATTATTTAGCCAAGGGGACAAAATGAGCAACTTTGAGGAATTAAAAGCCACCTTACCGCGGCAATGGTTAGATTACTACCAAAATAATCAAGCTTGGATTAAGTCTTTAATGGATTCTAGAGGCTGGTGGCGAAAAACTCCCGATGGTGGTAAACGTCCTAGTGCTGACATAATTATAGCGGCAGCAACAGCTTTAGAACCTAAGTTATCAGTGTGGATGTATCCCTTTTGTCAACTTAGTTCCGATGGGGACAAACTGGTAGAAGTCTTAGGACTAAATTTTGATTCTGAAAAAAAGGAGTTGGAAAAATCGGAAAAAGAACTACTGATTTCTAATTCGCACACTGAATATCTCAACGGATTCCGAGAAAAACAATTATCAGTCGAAAAAAACAAAGTAATTATTTTTGAGGAATTGCTAAAAATCTTACCAGATAAATGGTTAGATTACTACCAAAACAATCAACCGTGGATTAAGTCTTTAATGGATTCTAAAGATTCCTGGCGAAAAACTCCCGACGGTGGTAAACGTCCTAGTGCTGACATCATTATAGGTGCAATGACCGTTTTAGAATCTCAATTATCAGTGTGGATGTATCCCTTTTGTCAGCTTAGTTCCGATGGAAACAAACTTCTAGAAGTTTTAGGATTAAATTTTGATCCTGAGAAAAAACGACTAGAAAAGAAAGAAAGAGAATTAAGTAATTCTTTATATCCTACTGAGGATCCTGTACTGCAAAAAATCCGCCAAGAGTTACAACAAGAAAACCTAAATAAACCAAGTTAAAGGAGAACCAAAAAACATGACTGCCACTCAAGAACCGAGCGCTTTACAATTTGATTGTGAAACCGGCAACTATCACACCTTTTGTCCAATTAGCTGTGTTGCTTGGTTATACCAAAAAATCGAAGATAGTTTCTTCCTTGTTATCGGCACAAAAACCTGTGGTTACTTCCTGCAAAATGCCATGGGGGTGATGATTTTTGCCGAACCGCGTTATGCTATGGCCGAATTAGAAGAAGGGGATATTTCCGCTCAACTAAAAGACTACGAAGAACTAAAACGCCTCTGCTTACAAATTAAACGAGATAGAAACCCTAGCGTTATCGTTTTTATTGGTACTTGTACCACCGAAATCATCAAAATGGACTTAGAAGGATTAGCACCGAAACTAGAGTCAGAAATCGGTATTCCTATCGTGACAGCACGCGCTAATGGTTTAGATTATGCCTTTACCCAAGGAGAAGATACCGTCCTCGCTGCCATGGTGCATAAATGTCCCGAAAAAGTTAAGCATGAAGATGAAAAAGAAGAACGGAATGCCATCCAGAAACTCTTAACTTTTGGACGTAAAAAAGAAGAAATTAAACAGGAAGAATCGGAATATAAAGACCATCATCCTTTAGTTTTATTTGGTTCTGTTCCCGACCCAATTGTGACTAATTTAACCCTAGAATTAAAAAAACAAGGAATTAAAATAGATGGTTGGTTGCCGGCCAAACGTTTTACTGAATTACCGGTAATTGAAGAAGGTTATTATGTGGCTGGTGTCAATCCTTTTCTATCACGAACTGCCACCACTTTAATGCGTCGTCGTAAGTGTAAATTAATTGGCGCACCCTTTCCCATCGGTCCGGATGGAACCCGCGCTTGGATAGAAAAAATCTGTTCGGTTTTGGGAGTACAACCCCAGGGATTAGAAGAAAGAGAGGCAAAAATTTGGGAAAGTTTAGAGGATTATCTGCAACTTGTGCGCGGTAAATCGGTCTTCTTTATGGGGGATAATTTACTAGAAATTTCTCTGGCACGTTTCCTAATTCGTTGCGGGATGACTTGTGATGAAATCGGTATTCCTTACATGGATAAACGCTACCAAGCGGCCGAATTAGCGTTACTAGAAAAAACCTGTAATGATATGGGTGTTCCCATCCCGAAAATTATCGAAAAACCCGATAACTACAATCAGATTCAGCGCATTTACGAGTTAAAACCTGATTTAGTAATTACAGGAATGGCCCATGCAAATCCCTTAGAAGCGCGGGGAATTAACACTAAATGGTCGGTAGAATTTACATTTGCTCAAATTCATGGTTTTACCAATGCGCGAGATATTTTAGAGTTAGCTACTCGTCCCCTGCGTCGCAACAATAACCTCAAGGAATTGGGTTGGGATAAGTTAGTTAAAGAGTCAGCAAAAGTGTAATTCTGTTGTCAAAAGTGTACAATCATCAGGTAAGGAAAATCAATTCCTTACCTTTTTTCTGTATTTAGTTCACTTCAATGTCCAATAACTTATCTCACCAAAAACCCTATCATCTCAACTTTAGCAGTGAGGATTTAGGCACAGTAAAACCGACTATCACCCTATTATCGGGGGAACCAGAACGCTCGCGCTATATTGCTGAAACTTATTTACAAAATGCACGTTTACTATCGGATTATCGCGGATTAAATAGTTATCTTGGCTATCTAGATAATTCTACCCCAATTCTTCTGGCTACCAGTGGCATGGGTGCGCCATCTTTGAGTATTGTGGTTAATGAATTAATACAGGTGGGAATTAAAACTATTATTCGTATTGGTACTTGTGGCGCAATTCAAAATAGAATAAAAATTGGTGATATTATTATCTCGCAAGCGGCTTTATGTAGGCAAGGTGCAGCTAATGATATTGCTCCTCCGGAATATCCCGCAGTGGCGGATCCTTTTTTGACAGTTGCTCTAGTCAAATCGGCTCAATTTTTGGGAGTAAATTATCATTTAGGTATTACCGCTTCTGTGGATAGTTTTTATGAAGGACAGGAAAGAATCCTGTCTTCTGCTAACCCTTATCTTCAGCGCCATTTAGAGGGAATTACGGAAGAATATCGACGTTTAAATATTCTCAATTATGAAATGGAAGCGGGAACTTTATTTAAAATGGCGGGGGTTTATGGATTTACTGCCGCTTGTATTTGTGCTGTGATTGCCGCAAGAAGTAAAGAGGAAGGGATTAGTTTAGAAAGCAAACAACAGGCCATTGAAAAAGCGATTCAGGTGGCAATATTGACCGTTAGCAACCTCTCCCTATCCTCAATTGATTAATGTTCAGAAATCATCTTCATTAAGACTTCCTCTTTTTCCTGACTTTCGGGATAACAGGAGATAAGTTTAGCGCGTAATTCTTGGGACAAAATAATCGATCGCCTTGTCTAAGTATGGTATATTAGTTTGCTCAAAAAAGTGTATTTTGTTGCGAATATGTAATGATTTTTGACAAAAGTAAATTCTCACCCCCAAAAATTCGCTTCTTCTTAGTCTTCTAAGCTAATTTTGACCGGATTAACTTGTCATCGGTAAAGTCAAAACCTTTAGCGACGAGACGATTATAAGGTGAGATAATGGGAAAAAATTGGTTTTAGCTTTAAGGATGGTATTATGTCAGACACAACGCAGTTAACACTGGAAAAAATTGCTCAGTACCGTATTCAATTTGCGGACAATGAGAACGTTTTAATTGCACTTGATGTTATTGAGGAATGGGAGGGAGATTTAGCAGATGCTGCTGAATCTATTGCCACTCGTAACGGTATTGAAGGGGTAGAAGATAAGGCTGATTTTCGTTGGTTTGTTATTATTCTTAATAAATGTCGTGATTCTATTTGTCAACCGAAGTATGAAACTTTGCGAGAAACATATTTACCTGCACTTATTCCCCCTTTAACAGATATTATCGCAGGATGTTTTATGTGTCCGCCTGGAGTAGCAGGACTTTTATCAACTCCAGTTGCTATTTATATTCAAGAGGAAGGAATGGATAAATTTTGTCAAACTTCTTCCGATTCTTAAATCAAAGTGATCCCCCCCAACCCACCTTAAAAAGGGGGGAGAATACCTCAACTTAATTGTATTCTCAAGGAACAATAGATTAAACCCCTGTAGCGATAAATGCAGTCCAATAATAGGGATTGGCAAAGGGATAGGGTTGACGTTTAACCGCAGCTTCTAATAAGTCTTGGAATTTTCTTCTATCCCGTTTACTCTCAAAGACTCGATCGAGTAATTGCTGGAATTTTTGACTATCTTTAATTCTGGCTAATTTTTTACTGTTCAATGTTCTTAACCAAGTTTGAGTATGATTTAAAACAATAGCAATACTCCCTTGATCTTGGATAGAAATCCGTTTAAGATCGTGATAAAATTTAGTCATAAATAACGTAGTTGCTAGGGGATCTACTGTCCAAAGGGTACTAACAACACTAGAACTACCTGCAAATAGAAAACCACTCGGTAAACCGACATATTCATCACTAATACTATCAGCTTTACTTTCGATTATACCACTTTCACAAGCAGAAAAAGTGACTAAACGACATTCTCTTAAGTCAAATTTTTCAAATACTTCTGCTAGGGTTAGGTTAGCTAATTCTCCTAAGTTACCGTCTGGATCTGCTAACATTAAAGCGGAATCTCTAGGGGATTCATTATTAAATTTACCATGACAGGAAAAGTGAAGACAATGGGATGCTTGTAATTCTTGACGACGGTTTTCTAGGGTTTGTTCTGATGCTTCTAATTCCCCAATAATAATGGTTTTTTCTGCAGCAAATCCTTGACTAATTCTCTCGATTTCTAGATTTGCACCCAAGAGAGGTTTTAGGTCTTTTCTGGTGGGGTTTTTAATAGCAAAAAGACGAGTAAAGTTCTCACGCTGTAATGATTTTACCAGTTTTAAAAGTTGGCAACTGGGAACGTATCCCACACCATTATAAAAGCGTTGATAGAGAAATTGTCCATTTTTTAGGGGTAAACAATGAAGGGGAATAATATGTAAAAACCAATGGGGAATTAGGATGAGACGAGAGCAAGATTTAGGAATCAGTTCTAAAAGTTCATCAATGTGGAGAATTTCTGATAGTTGATTTAAACAATCATTAAGATTATTAATCCACGCGGTTTTATTATTTTCGTAAGCATCACGATAATTTTTAATAAAATTAATCAATTTTTCTCGATCTTCTGCTGAAGATTGCCAAACTTTAACCCCTTGTACCTCACTATTCCCCCCTTTTGAAGGGGGGTTAGGGGGGATCAAACCTTCAGCCGTAACAATAAACGCCATAATACTATCCCCTGCAATATACCATTCTAAGATGGCAGTATCTTGATCAATTAAGGATTGAATCTCACTTAGAGGAATACTTTCAACCTTTTGAGTTAAGCTAAAAGTGGGATCTATGGGGGTTATTTCACGGTCAATGAGTTGATTTAATTCTTGTTTTAACTGATTGAGGTGAGTATAGTCATTTAAGATGGGTTGTTTTTGTTCATCTAGGGTTAAAATTCCTCCCCTATTGCGGGTTTGTTCTTGGATGGCTAACTGTTGTTCTTCTCCAATAATGGCACGACGGAGGCGATCTAATTCGGTAATAATAGTTTGGGGGATATCACCTTTAGGATAGATATCTCGATCGGTAAGCAATTGGACTAGATAGCGGGTTTTACTACGTTCAACATATTCTAAGGCGCGATCTGGTTGATTGAGGTTGAGATAGGATTGAACAATGCCATGATAAACATCCATTGCATCGGAGAGGATTTCTTGTTGTCGTTGGGGGTTTAAGGCTTCGAGTCGGATATTTTCTACGGCTTCGATCGCTAAGTTATAGCCTTTGATGGCGGTTTCCCAGTCTTCGATAAGGTTAGCAGTATTTCCTAAGTTTCGTCCTGTTAGTAAACACTCTATGGGAAAAGCTGTCGGGGTATATACTTCTAAAGACTGGTTATAAGCTGCGAGCGCTAACTCTAGATTATCTGCCCTTTCCCTTCTGATACGATATAAATAAGCAGCCCCCAGATTATTTTGTGACCTTGCCCAATATTCAGGAAAATCATCACGGGTATAAACTTCTAAAGACAGATTTAAAGCCTCTATCGCAAACTCTAGATTATCTGCCCTTTCCCCTCGGATGCGATTTTGATAAGCATTCCCCAGATTATTTTGTGTCGTAGCCCATTCTTGTGGCAATGCGTCAAAAGTTCTCACTTTTAATGCTTCTGTATAAGCTAAGATCGCTTTTTCTAAATTGTCTGCTTTATCTCCTCTGATTCTGTCACTGTAAGCATTAGCCAGATTATTTTGTGTTGTTGCCCAATCATAAGGAAAAGCCTCAAAAGTTGTCACCTTTAATGCTTCTGTATAAGCTAAGATCGCCATTTCTAAATTGTTGGCTTTATCGCCTCTGATTCTATTAAGGTAAGCATTACCGAGATTATTTTTTGTCATTGCCCAATCATAAGGAAAAGCCTCAAAAGTTCTCACCTTTAATGCTTCTGTATAAGCCAAGATCGCCTTTTCAAGATTCTCTGCTTTATCCCCTCTGATTCTTTTAATGTAAACACTTGCCAAAGTATTTTGCGTAGCTGCCCAATTTTCAGGAAAATCCTCGAAAGTATATACTTTTAATACTTCTGTAGAAAAGGAGATCGCATCTTCTAAATTTTCCGTCTTATCTCCCCTAATTCTGTCAAGGTAAGCACCAGAAAGATTCTGTTTTGTCATTGCCCATTCATAAGGAAAAGCCTCAAAAGTTCTCACCTTTAATGCTTCTGTATAAGCTAAGATCGCCATTTCTAAATTATCTGCTTTATCTCCTCTAATTCTGTTAAGGTAAGCATTACCGAGATTATTTTGTGTCATCGCCCATTTATAGGGGGAATCGTCAAAATTCCAGACTTTCAGTACCTCTTTATAGGCCGAGATCGCTATTTCCAGATTCTCTGCTTTATCGCCTCTGATTCTGTAAAGGTAAGCAGTAGCCAGATTATTTTGTATATCTGCCCAATCTTGGGAGAAAATCTCAAAAGTTCTAACTTGTAGTGCTTCTTGATAATAAAAAATTGCTTGTTCGAGATTCTCTGCTTTATCTCCTTTAATTCTGTTATTATAAGCATTTGCTAAATTACTTAGCACACCTGATCGTTCATAAGGAAAAGCATCAAAAGTCCAGATTTTTAGAGATTCTTTCAAACTGGTAATTGCTGTTTCTAAATTGTCAGCTTTATTTCCTCTGATTCTATTAAAGTAAATATTGGCAAGATTATTATGTATCATTGCCCATTCATAAGGAAAATTTTCAAAAGTATAAACTTTTAATGCTTTTGTAAAAGCAGTAATCCCGCCTTCTAAATTTTCTGTTTTATCCCCTATAATTCTATTGTTATAAACATTACCAAGATTATTTTGAGTCATTGCCCATTCTTGAGGAAATGCTTCAAAACTATAAACTTTCAGTGCCTCCATACAATAGGTAAAGGCAAGTTCAAGATTTTCTGATCGATTCCCTTTAGTTCTGTTTGTATAGGCAAGACCTAATCCAATCATTGTTCTTGCCCAATCTTCGGCAAACTTTTCCTCGGTAAATACTTTTAAAGTTTCTTTGTAGCAAGAGATTGCTTGTTCCACATCATTAGTCTTCTTACCCGTGATTTTATCTAGATAAATAGATGCTATTATTTGTTTTGTCTTTGCCCATTCTATAGGAAAAGCATTAAAAGTAAGGTTAAATAAAGCTATTTCATAACCTTCGATGGCAATTTGTTTAATGGCATTTTTTTGTTTAAGAGTAATATTATTTGGTCTAAATTCTCTAATTAAATTGCTCAAATTAAAAGCATCTCTGGTAATATAATAAAATTGCTCAGTTGTAGCTTTTGCTAATGCCTGTCTTGCCCAGTCATGAAAAACTATGGCGAAGTTTTCATCTAATTTATCCAGATTTTGCGCTAAACAAGGATAAATCAAATGGGGGCTGGGATCATTCCATATTTTTCGCAATACTTCCATCAAAAAATTAAAATAGTCTTGATACTCCTCTATACTTCTCGCTTGAGGGTTGAGAAACTGCCCCAACTGTTGCGCCATATTCCGTAACCGAGCCGCAGCATCATTATTTCCTTGTTCTTCTAACCACATTGCATAGTTTTCCATCATCTGCAAGAATTGGGGATCAATCAATTCCTGATTTGCTTGCAGAATATTATTGAGTTCCTCATCATCAGTACAAGCGAGCAACTGTTCTATTAAATTAACATAAGCTTGGGTGCGTTGTTCATTCATTGTCTGTACTGTGATTGATGTGATTATGTGATGGACTGTGATTTTTTTTGAGAGAGAGCGACCTTATGATTTAACGTGATACAATAAATATTCGTGATTGTCAAGGGGGATCGATGCCAAATTTGTTTGATATATTCCAAGTTTCTGCCTTAGAACATATCAAACAAATTACTTTTCTGCACAAATAACTGTCATTACAGCAACTTCTTTGTCCAATTGATCTCCTATTTCATCTTCAACAACGTCCAGATCGTAATCCATTTGTAATCCCAGCCAAAATCGCGGTGACATATCAAAATAACGAGCTAACCGAAGAGCTATATCCGCCGTGATACACCGCTTTCCGTGAACGATTTCGTTAATACATTGTTCAGGAACTCCAAGAGCCAGAGCTATTTGATTCTGACTAAGGTTCATTGGCTTGATAAATTCCTCTAAAAGAACCTCACCGGGATGAATTGGCATTAGTTTATCTTCATTCATTATTTTACCTCAATGATAATCAACGATTTCTACGTCTAGAGCATCACCGTTTTGCCAGACAAAGCAAATTCGCCATTGATCGTTAACCCGAATGCTATATTGACCTTCCCTGTCACCAACCAGACGTTCCAATCGATTTGCTGGTGGGACACGAAGATCTTGCAGGGTTTCCGCACGATTAAGCATCCGCAATTTTCGCAATGCCACTTGTTGGATATCTAATGGCAATTTACGCGAATGTTTACGTTCAAAAACTTTTTGAGCTTCTTTATCTTTAAAGTTTTGGCTCACTCTCTAAACAATTTCTTATCCTACTTTTAAGTATATGACGTAAGGATGCTCCAATGGCAGAACTGGTTGGGGAACAGGCCAGACAGGGACTTCTGCGAATGCGTCTGGGGCCAAGATGACGCGACGAAGAATGAGCGCGGTAGCCTTCATGTTGGATATACTAACAACACCTTAGCCTATTGTCAATGTCCCCAACAGTTAAAAACACCTCATATTCTTCTATATTTCTCGCTTGAGGGTTGAGATATTGCCCAAAGTTTTGTGTTAAATCAATCTGCATGGTTATTATTGTATCCTTATTATTCTAACCCCGTTGCATAGTTTTCCATCACCTGCAAAAATTGAGGGTCAATCAATTCCATATTAGCTTGCAGAATATTAGTTCGTTCCTCATCATCAGCACAAATGAGCAACTGTTCAATTAAATTAATATATGCTTGGCCGCCTTGTTCATTCATTGTCTGTACTGTGATTGATCTGATTATGTGATGGATTGTGATTTTTTTTTGAGAGACCAACCCTATGATATAATGTGATACAATAAATATTCGTGATTGTCTAGGACAAAGGATAACCTAGTCATAGTTTATCGTTCAATTATTCTAATCATAGTTTAGACATTATTAAGGAGAAAGACTATGGACATCACCATTCATCTTAGCCAAGAACAAAGGGAAAAACTCGCCTACATCCAACAACATAGCGATCAGGATATCACTACCCTGCTCAATCAAGTTATTGAGCAACAATATACCAAACTACACCCGCGCAACTCAGATTCCCTTAAAGTGCTGAAAGAAAGCGGTTTTATTGGGTGTGGACAAGGTTCGCCCGATCTTTCTACTAACTATAAAACTATCCTGAAGGAAGAATGGTCAGCCAAACATGATTATAGTTGATACAGGCTTCTGGTTGGCCCTCGCCAATGAGCAAGATCATCATCATCAACAAGCACAGCTTGTAATTCAAAGATTGCGAGAACCCCTAATAACAACCTGGTGTGTTGTCACCGAAACTTGTTACCTTTTGCTAACTCGTCTCGGTAATCATGCTCAACTGCTATTTATTCAAAATTTCTTAGCAGGTGGTTTTGAAGTATTTGAATTACAATCAAATCATGTTAGACGAATGGAACAACTCATAGACCGTTATGAAGATATACCAATGGATCTAGCTGATGCTTCATTAGTAGTATTAGCTGAAAACTTAGGACACGGGAGAATTTTAACGTCAGATCGTCGCGATTTTTCAATCTATCGCTGGCAGGATAACCATACTTTTCAAAATTTATTCTTAGAATATCCTTAGTACTTGGGAATCAAATGAATAGGATTTTTGTGATTGTGTGATTGTCTAAAAACAATCTAATCATAGTCGATCATTTAATCACTCTCAATCATAGTTTAGACGGTATTGTAATTAAGGATTACCGGAAATAACAAACCTACCCACTGCCACTAAAAACCCTCCTACCGCCGTAATTAAAATACCAATTAATGTCCAAATTTGAGCCTGTTGTGAACCTTTAATTGCCTTAACATCTTGCTTCAGGTTATCGATTTCCACCTTTAATACCTGTCTTTCCCCCTTAGCTTCTGTTAACTCAATTTTGATGTCTGTAACATCTTTTTGTAAATTCTCTAATTTGTGATTAATTTGAGCTAAAATTTCCCCTAGGTTTTGTTCAATTATTACTGACATTTATATTTTTCCTCATAATCAAAAAGCTCCCCGAATCATTCACCCTAAAACTCAAAAGTGTTGACCCAGTTTTTGGATAGCAAAAAATAATAAATTTTATCCTTTTCACAAAGCATTTTTGGGGCGACGGTTCCAAAATTCGGGCTAGTCAAAGACTAAACCCGAACTTGACCGAGTTTTTTAATCCTCTAAACTAATCTTGACCGGATTAACTTTCCAAATCTCTTGACAATATTCCCAGATTGTGCGATCACTAGAGAATTTAGCCATACGAACCGAGTTAAGAATCGACATCCGCGTCCACTTGTCCCGATCGCGATAAGCTTCACTTACCTGTTCCTGACAATCAGCGTAGGATTGATAATCAGCTAAAAGCATATACTGGTCATCGTAGAGGAGAGAATCAACGATCGGCCTGAATAATTCCTGGTCACCATGGCTAAAATAACCACTCTTGATTCGATCGATCACTCCCTTCAATTCGCGATTATTTTTGTAATAGCTCATCGGTTCATAACCCTGTGCTTTCTTAGCATAAACTTCTTCTGCTGTCAAGCCAAAAAGGAAGAAATTTTCTGCCCCTGCTTCCTCGCGAATTTCGATATTAGCGCCGTCCAGAGTCCCAATGGTGAGGGAGCCATTCATGGCAAACTTCATATTACCGGTTCCGGAAGCTTCCTTACCCGCCGTAGAAATCTGTTCGGAAAGATCAGCCGACGGATAGATGCGTTGACCCAAAGAAACGTTAAAGTTAGGCAGGAAAACCAATTTTAAACGACCTCTGACATCAGGATCCTTATTCACAATTTCAGCCACAGCATTAGTTAACTTAATAATTAACTTCGCCATAAAGTAACCGGGGGCTGCCTTACCACCAAAGATAAAAGTGCGCGGCACAATATCGATCTGAGGGTTCTGTTTAATGCGATTATAAAGGGCGATAATGTGCAGAACTGCCAGATGTTGGCGTTTGTATTCGTGAATCCGTTTTACCTGCACATCGAAAATCGAATTAACATCCACCTCGATATTGCGGGTTTTCAGCATATAAGCCGCTAAATCGGCCTTATTCGCCTGTTTAATTTCATACCAACGCTGACGGAATTCAGGATCATCAAGGTATTGTTCCAGTTTTCGCAATTCCTTCAGGTCTTTTAACCAATTATCGCCGATTTTTTCGGTAAATAGTGCCGATAATTGGGGATTGCTCAATAAAATCCACCGGCGCGGGGTGACACCATTGGTTTTATTGTAGAATTTTTCTGGCCAGAGCATGGCAAACTCTTTCAGGGTGTCTTTTTGCAGTAACTCCGTGTGTAAGGCAGCGACTCCGTTAATTGAGTGACTACCCACACAGGCTAAATTAGCCATGCGAATTTGTTTATTACCCCAACCAGCTTCTTCAACTATCGACAATTTGCCCAATAATTCCTCGTTATCGGGAAACCAAGTCCGCACATCGTCGAGGAAAAAGTGATTGATCAGGTAGATAATTTCTAGATGTCGGGGCAGCAATTTCCCGATCAGATCCGCCGACCAACGTTCTAGGGCTTCCGGCAATAGGGTATGATTGGTATAAGCGAAGGTTTTTTGGGTAATTGCCCAAGCTTTTGACCATTCTAAGCCGTTTTCATCCACTAACAAACGCATTAACTCAGCGATCGCAATGGCGGGGTGAGTATCGTTTAGTTGAATAGCGGCGGTTTCGTGGAAATTTTGCAGATTTTTGTGGCTTTTTAGGTGAATGCGAATTAAATCTTGCAGGGAAGCAGCCACAAAAAAGTATTGTTGGGCGAGACGTAATTCGCGACCGGCGGGGGTATTATCGTTGGGATAAAGGACTTTAGAAATGGTTTCCGCGTCCATTTTTTCAGCCACGGATTGATCGTATAATCCGGCGTTAAAAGCCTCAAAATTAAACGATTCACTCGCTTCTGCTTTCCAGAGACGCAAAGCGTTAACCGTGTTGGTTTTATAACCCGGGACGGGGGTATCGTGGGGAATGGCTAAAACCCGACGTTCCGGCAGCCATTGTACCCGTTCCTGTCCCTTATCATCGTGATAGATTTCCGTCCGGCCACCCAGTTTTACTTCCACACTTTCATCGGGACGGGGTAATTCCCAAGGATTGCCGAAGCGTAGCCAGTTATCGGGGATTTCCACCTGCCAACCGTCTTGGATCATTTGATGAAAAATGCCAAATTCGTAGCGGATACCGTAGCCGATGGCGGGAATTTCCAAGGAAGCGAGAGAATCAAGGAAACAAGCCGCTAAACGCCCTAAACCGCCGTTGCCGAGGCCGGGATCTGGTTCCTGTTCGATAATTTCCTCAAAATCAAGACCTAATTCCTCGATCATCTCTTTGATTAGGTCGTAAATACCCAAATTAGCGAGATTATTACCTAAATACCGCCCCATGAGAAATTCGGCGGAGAAATAGCAGACGAGTTTAACTTTTTCTTGTTTGTAGGTGTCGGTGGATTTCAGAAAACGACGCAGCAGGCGATCGCGAACGGTGTAGGCAAGGGCGACATAGTAATTGTAGGGACTGGCATTAGTGCGGTTAACCCCTTGCAAATAAAACAAATTGTCCAGAAAAGCCCGTTTTAGGGTTTCGGGACTCATGCCGGTGCGATCGTCTTCAACTAAAGTGGGGCATTGAAGTGCTTCACGCCCATCAGCTAGGGTAGAGGTTGTCTCCATGGGTTTTTGTTGTCCGTATATTCGGGAGTCGATCGCCGATCAGACCTGATGACGATATCCTTTATAGTTTACTTGTTACCTTTTGGAGAGACTCAGACATTTAGATTTCTATTGGTTTTGAGCGTATCTGCGATCGCAATTGCCGATAAAAAAAGGGTGAACCCTGTTCACCCTCCGACAATTATTCACAAAAAAAGCTTAATAGCGTTTTTTTCTGTCACCACCACCACCATTGAAGGGCGCACGCTCTGTGCGCTCTTCACGCTCGCGGGCCTGGTTAACTTTAATTGCTCGTCCCATCCAGTCAGCACCATCCAGTGCCTCAATTGCGGTAGTTTCCTGGGCTTTATTTTCCATTTCCACGAAGGCAAAACCGCGTTTGCGGCCTGTCTCCCGATCCACGGGAATATGGACTCTTTGAACGTTGCCGTACTCTTTAAAGACCTCGACCAGATCATCTTGGGAAATGTCGTAAGAGAGATTACCAACAAAAATAGACATAATACTTGAATCCTCGAACAATACTCGAAACGGTGTGGAGACACAAAATTCAGGGAGAAGCCGAACAATACTAAAGTAAAAGACTTACCGGATTAATACTGGAAACGAACTTGAACACTAATCTTGACTCTTGCCTCGATCATAACACAGAAAGAGTCGATCGCCGATCAGAATCTGATGACGATATCCCTTATAGTTTACTTGGGGTTTGCTGAATAAATCTAAAAACCTTGTTAGATAAGGTTTTTAGACTTTTTTTACCTCAAAAAGTGCTGACCCTTGGAGTGATCGGGGGTAAAATTCAGGTACTTTTTCCCTGAAAATTAGGTAACTGACCCCCTGAAAATGGGTAAAACCCCACACCCCACACCCCACACCCTGCCCCCACGAAAAACTTTTTGCCGCAAACCCTAATTAACGACAAAAAAAGGGTGAACCCTGTCCACCCTCCCACAATTATTTACAAAAAAAGCTTAATAGCGTTTTTTTCTGTCACCACCACCACCATTGAAGGACGTGCGCTCTGTGCGCTCTTCCCGATCGCGGGCCTGGTTAACTTTAATTGATCGCCCCATCCAGTCAGCACCATCCAGTGCCTCAATTGCGGCGGTTTCCTGGCCTTTACTTACCATTTCCACGAAGGCGAAACCGCGTTTGCGGCCTGTCTCTTTGTCAACGGGGACATGAACCCTTTTAACCTCGCCGTAGTCTTTAAAGACCTCGACCAGATCTTCTTGGGAAATCTCGTAAGAGAGATTACCAACAAAAATAGACATAATACTTGAATCCTCGAACAATACTCGAAACGGTGTGGAGACACAAAATTCAGGGAGAAGCCGAACAATACTAAAGTAAAAGACTTACCGAGTTAATACTGAAAACGAACTTGAACACCAATCTTGACTCTCGGCCCGATCATAACACGAAAAGACTGGAGTTAATGTTAACTTTTATTCTTCAGGGGAAGAGACTGTTTTGGCTATCGGTGGCTACTCCCTCAACCGCCAGCTTTTTTCTCCCGACGAAATAACCAAATCATCAGGGCCACCACACCGATTTGTAGGGCAAAATTGGGTAAGGCGGTGGCTACGTCCCTACCTGCCGCTAATTGGGCCAGAAAAACCACCGCACCGATAAAACCAGAAGCACCTAAACCGAGATAGATAAACTGCCGCAGACCTCGGTAGGGATTGGCCGCTTCCTCTTTCAAGCGGGCGTATTTTTGGGGATCGAGTCGAGGGGATTTGCTCATAAAAAAATCTTTCTAGCTTTGTATCTATTGTCCGTGATATAATCGGAAACTGGCAATGTGCCGATGTAGCTCAGTGGTAGAGTAGTTGATTCGTAATCAATTGGTCGTGGGTTCAAATCCCATCATCGGCTTGGGGTTTTACCTCCCGGAAGTTGACTAAGAAATACTGGTACAGTGGTTAAATGCCTTGGTTTTGTGGCGGCTATGGCAAAACCCCCTAAGGCCTTTGCCGGGGATTTGCGGCTCTCTTGGGTTTGGTGGGTAAAATCTATTCTCAGATACATTCCCACTGGCGAGCGAATGGAACGAACCACAAAGACACAAAGGACACAAAGATTGATCGGTCTTATATAAGTTAAACTTATCACACCAAGAGTAAGAGAGCCGATTGACTTCAATAAGCCATTTTAGCAGCAAACAAGAGGTAAAAGAGTTAATTCCTCTAACCGATCATTCCCTGTTTTGGGCGAAATCTTTGGGAAAAAATCAGCTAGTTACTAAAGAAAAGTTTGAATGATTTCTGCGATCGCTTGACGTTGGCAATCGTCATATCCCCAGCGTTCTAGAAAGGCTTGATATTCTCCTTGTCCTGTGTTTAAACTGGTAGCTAATTGTCGTAATTTTTCCCCCAAGGCTGGCGATAATAACTGCTTAATTAGTTGACTGGTTTTTTCTTGGACTTTCTCAGAACCTCGAGCATTTTCTTCGTCTCCTTGACTGCGATGATAGATGACCATTGCCGTGGACATGACCAGATTTTTAACTAATAATTCATTCACCAATGTCGGGGAAGTTTTTAAAGCGGTGATTACCTCCAAACTAGGATGTTCCGTATAGGATAAATCGCTGGTTAAATAAGTAACAAAGAATCCTCTAGCTCCATTTTCTGTGGAGACTAACTCAGTAAGTTTTTGAGTGATTGTATCGGTATCTAAAGACTGAATTTTACTTAGTAAATCTTGAGTTTGTTGGATAGCATTTTCAAAAGTTATACCCATAATAATAAATAGCCTTCTGTGAAGTTTAATAGAAAAATACTAAGCATCTAAATTATTTAACCAATTAGTTAAATCCTCCCCTGTTGAAAAATCCAATAAAGCTTCCCCCGCTCGTTCTAGATCATCAATATTCAAGGTCATAATCCGACTCTCTAGAGCCACATCAATAGCTCCTAACTTACGTTTAATCAGACGAATAATTAGATTTCTTTCTCTTGCTAAACCCTGTTCTAAACCCTGTTCTAAACCCTGTTCTAAACCCTGTTCTAAACCCTGTTCTAAACCCTGTTCTAAACCGCGGCGCATCCAACTGGTGGTAATCTGCATAACTCCCTCCTGTTCGGGTTGAATAAATGTGCTAATCTCCTGTTGAAATTCTATCTCCTCGGACGAGTTGAGATTGAGATAGGTATCGACAAAGCCTGAAATCAATTGCATTCTAGCGGCATCTAATCTTAATGTTACCAATAATCTTAGACATTGTGCTTTAACTTTTGCTCTATCGCGAGCATCAATTTTCATCTTAGCCATCAAAGCGGCTGCGACGGGATTAGCTTGATTGATAAAATCTCGCCAATTCAAGCGATTTAACTGGACAACTTGATAGTTAAATTCTAACACTTTTAAGTCAGGAAACTCAATTTTATATTGACGAATTGCTTCTTTTTGTGGACGATCATAGGAGAATATGACAATGGGATAAACTGGTAAGGCAAATTTTTGATGCAGACGAGCGAAATAAGTAAACATTCGCCGATTAAATTCTGGTTGAGAGCTAGACTGTGCTTCTAGATGAATTAAGAAAAATGATGATTGTCCTCGAAATTGAACTTGAGCGACTAAATCACTTTCATACTTTTCTCCTTCCGTGACATCGGTAAAGACTTCCTTGTCTAAAAATGTGATCTGATTAAGCTCTAAATAATTGATAATCTCAGGAAAAAATAACTGAATAAATTCAACAAAAAAAGTCGCAATTAATTCCTTAAATAAACGATCATGGTCAATAACATTATTCATACCTAATAATTATAAACGAGGAATCCTTCAGCTTATCTTCATACCTTTTTGTAGTAATTATCAAGGATTTTCCAATGACCAGCGCTAGGAGACAAAGAAATTAAATCCTCGATATTGCCTTCCATGCCAATTACCATAAAAGTTGGTTTTTATTCAAAAAATTTTCATCAATTTTTCATCCCTACCCAACCTCAGCAAAAACTTGCCGAACTGCTTGGGCTACTCGCTCAATTTGCTCGTCTGTGAGAGCTAAACCGCTAGGCAGATAAAAACCCCTGCGCGCCAGTCTTTCAGCCACGGGACAGGAAATATTTTGCAATAATCCCATTTTGTGAAATACCGGTTGTTCGTGCACACACCAGAAAAAAGGACGCGTACCAATCTGATGTTCTTTGAGGCGTTTCATCGCTTCCATAGCATCAAAGTTAACCTCATCTTTGAGAACAATACCATAAACCCAATAAATATTTTCGGCATAATCAGTTTGAGGTAGAGGCAATTCTAGACAGGGGATATTTTGCAATAATTCCCTGTAGCGTCTGCCCATTTTTCTTTTGCGCTGGACAAAAGTTTCTAGCTGTTCTAATTGGGCTAAACCCACTGCCGCTTGCAGATTAGTCATCCTCAGATTCCAGCCCAGTTCTTCGTGAATAAAACGTCGTTGGGGCTGAAAATATAAATTTCTCAGGGAACGACAACGCTCAAAAATATCCTCTTGGTTGGTGACAATCATGCCCCCTTCCCCAGTGGTAATATGTTTGTTGGAATAAAAACTAAAGATGCTGATATCACCGAAACTACCACAGGGTTTGCCTTGATAGGTTTGACCGTGCATTTCCGCCGCATCTTCAATAATCTTCAAACCGTATTTTTGAGCTAATTCTAAAACTGGAGTCATTGCCACCGGTAATCCGTAGATATGAACCACCATTATCGCTTTAGTGCGGGGCGTGATTTTTGCCTCTATCTGAGCGATATCCATGTTCCAAGTCTGCGCTTCGCAGTCCACCACCACGGGAATCGCCCCGGCTTTGACAATGGCGGCCGCGCAGGAAATGATGGTAAAAGTGGGAAGAATTACTTCATCCCCCGAACCAATTCCTAAAGCGACGATGGCCGCTTCTAAGGCCATAGAACCATTGCACACGGAAACGGCATACTTTCGCCCAACAGCGAGGGCAAATTTTTCTTCAAACTTCTCAACGAAGGGACCTTCCGAAGAAATCCAACCGCTATCAATACATTCGTTAAGATACTGTTTTTCCTTGCCCGCAAGTAGTGGCTCATTGACAGGAATAAAGCTACTCATTCTATCTCTGCTCCTGCCATTTTAACCAAGGTTTCCTCAATTCCTGTAAAGCGAGCTTTATCCTGATTACCAACATAGGGACCCTGTTTTACTTCAATCATTTCTATTTCTTCTAAGACTTGGAAACCATGGCCACCTTGGATCAATAAAACCACATCCCCATCTCTCAATATATGACTTTCTAGATATTTTTGGTCGTCATCATAGAAATCTACCCGCAGTTTTCCTTTTTTGATAATTAAGACTTCCTGGGTAAAAAATACTTCCCGTTGTACTTTGTTATGAACGTGGGGCATAATACTTTTTCCCGTCGGGTGTCTCATATAGGCCAACTGTTGGGAAAAATCGTCGGGAGTTAGGAAATGAACTCCCTCTTGGTTAAACTCTCGTCGGAGAATTATCGCTAAAACTTTACCCTCTTTCATGATTTGAGAAATTGGCAAAGAGTTAAATTTACTTTCTGGCTTATTTTTCTGATTTGGTCGGCAGAGAAAATCCAAAGATAAAAAGTCTGCAGCTAGTTTAAACATGAATTGAACCCTCCTTAGGAAATGGTTGTGAGAAAGGCTGAAATTAATTTACAGAAAAGAAACGGCCAACCTATGACTAACTTTTGTTACCCCTAATAGGCCAGGGTGAGAGCATCTCAAACGCTATTGACAATTGACTTGTGATCCGCGTCGGCATTTCAAGTGATACCAGTCAATCATCATAGTTACGAACTCGACCCATTTGGTTGATTTTTGCTTAACAATTGAGATGGCAAATTCTACTTAAATATGCCTGAACCAGCCTCTGGGTAAGCAACTCACATAAAGTTTATTTGATCAAGGATTGTTAAGATTGGCTTACCCTCCTAATGGGCCGATTTAATTTACTAAAGCTTAATCTAATTAACAAGATATTGATTTAGTTAATACAGGTTTAATCTCGATTAAGGCAATGACATTATACCATACATTTAAAAAAATACAAGCGTAAATTGGTTTTTTTAAAATCTTTTTATAGACGAGCTTAACTTATCTTAAAATGTAGTGTACGGCTTACCTGCCATCCTTATTTGACTGACGGCTAACTGCTATATTTTCTGATGATGATATAAATAGCAAAAACTATAGACGAATAGCTATGAGCTTTGGTGAAGAATTTCAATTACTGCTGCGGGCGCGCTATCCTCTCATCTATATTACCACCTTAGAAGAAGAACGTCTCGAAAAAGCGATCGCCGATATTGCCAAACAGAGCAATAACCGTGCTGTCTATGTCTGGGATTTTGTGGATGGTTATCAAGATAATCCCAATAATGAGAACTTTGCTCGGCGTAATCCCCTGCAAGCTCTTGAGTTCGTCGAAAAGCTGCCGACTAACATCGCCGCCATCATGATTTTACGCGATTTCCAGCGCTTTCTCGAAGATATTTCCATCGCCAGAAAATTGCGTAATCTTGCCCGTTCCCTGAAATCTCAGCCTAAAAACCTAATTATCGTCGCTTCCGAACTGTCTATCCCCTCGGATCTCACAGAAGTAATCACCGTCGTCGATTTTCCCCTCCCCAGTGGCGAAGAAATTAAACAGGAAATTCAGCGATTAATCGCTGCCACCGGACAACCCGTCAAAGAACCACTCCTCGATGAATTAGTGCTTTCTGCCCAAGGATTATCCCTAGAGAGAATTCGTCGGGTTTTAGCTAAATGTTTAGCCAGTCACGGCAAAATTGAGCCAGAGGACGTGGAATTAATTTTGGCAGAAAAACGCCAATCGATTCGTCAAACCCAGATATTGGACTTTTATCCCGCCACAGAGCAGATTTCTGACATCGGCGGCCTAGATAATCTCAAAGATTGGCTGATTCGTCGCGGTGGTGCTTTTAGTGAACGCGCCCGCGCCTACGGTTTACCCAATCCCCGGGGTTTACTATTGGTGGGAATTCAAGGAACGGGTAAATCCCTGACAGCGAAAGCTATTTCCCATCATTGGCACTTACCGCTACTACGTCTAGACGTGGGGCGTTTATTTGGCGGATTGGTGGGAGAATCGGAATCGCGCACCCGTCAGATGATTAATCTCGCCGAAGCTTTAGCTCCCTGTGTGCTGTGGATAGACGAAATCGATAAAGCTTTCGCCGGAGCGGAGGGAAAAGGCGACGGAGGAACCACCGGACGGGTTTTCGGGACTTTTATCACTTGGTTAGCGGAGAAACAATCGCCAGTTTTTGTCGTCGCTACGGCTAATAACATCCAATCTTTGCCCCCGGAAATGTTGCGAAAAGGACGCTTCGATGAGATATTTTTTGTCGGACTACCTAGCCAAAAGTCCCGCGAGGAGATTTTTAGCGTTCATCTGGGGAAAGTCCGGCCCCATAATCTAAAAAGTTATGATATAAAGCGACTAGCCTACGAAACTCCCGATTTTTCGGGGGCAGAAATCGAACAAACCATCGTGGAAGCGATGCACATCGGGTTTAGTCAAAATCGCGACTTTAGCACCGATGATGTGCTTGAGGCCGCTAGTCAGATTATACCCCTAGCCCGCACTGCTCAAGAACAAATCCAGTTTCTACAGGATTGGGCCAAGTCCGGTAAAGCTCGTTTAGCCTCTCGCGATGATCGTTTTAATGTTAATCCTAACAGTTAATTTAGCACCAATATGAAGCGTTTATCTGGTTTATTACAATTTATGGTTGGTTTTGTCCTGGGAGTGGTCATTTTAGTCGGTGGGGCCACTGCTGTCGCCTATATACTTCTCTCTGGTATGAGTTCTAATCCTCCTAAACCCGTCTTTACCGAGGAGAAAAAAGAGGAAACTAAGGAGGAAAAAGCCGCCGTCAAACCTTCTCCCATCCCCACTACTCCCGTCCAAGAACAACCCCAAGCTGAGGTGAAAGAGTCTCCCACAGCTGCCCCAGCACCAAAAGCTGCCCCGAAACCCAGTCCCGAAGAAACAAAAAAAGAAACCACATCCGAGGGTTATCAAGCGCGGGTGACATGGCAAAGCGGTTTAAGTCTGCGCTCGGAACCTACCAGTGAATCCACTCGTCTCGGCGGTCTGGATTATAATACTAAAGTCAGTGTGGTGGGAACCAGCAGCGATGGGCAATGGCATCGCGTGCGTCTGTCCGATGGTCGCGAAGGTTGGATTAAAGCGGGTAATATTTCTAGAGTCGAGTAAATATTTATAAGGGTTAGGTTTTCTAAATCTACCCCTTTCCCTAATCAGTAATTGGACAAAATTAAATTGACACTCTGGCAGGAGAGAACCCCAGAACTGCTCAACTCCAGAAGTAAAAAATATCTGTGATTAATTCTGTCTAGGTACTTAACCACTACTTCAAGAGCGATTATCGCGATTAACTTTTCTGATTAACCAATAACTTGCCGCTAAAGCTAAGGTTCCCACGGTGAGCGCAATTAAATCATCTTTACTGTATTTCTTGGGATCGAAAATAATAATTTTTCGAGAGATGGCAATTAAAGCCGTAACTACGACTAATTCAACCTGTACGATGTGTTTTCTTAAGTAAGCAGTGACGTTTTCTAATAACTCTAAGGCGATTAAAATATTGAGAAATAATCCGAAGATTTCAATTAAAGTTTTACTAAAAAAACCGACGGGTTCCGTAGTAAATAAATCTTGGATTAAGATAACTACTAGATCATAAAGAGAAACAATAATAACAACAATTAAGGCTACGGATAAAACCTTAGAAACTATGTTTTCAATGAGATGAATCGACCTCATGAAATCTTCATCGCGCCATTGTTGACCGAAATTGATAAGTAGTTTCCGTATCTGTTTGAGCATGATCAATTAAGTAAAAAGTAAAAATTATTATTGTATTTTATTGCTAATTGTTCTATTTAGTTAATAAGTAAGCTGATCCCCCCTTGATCCCCCCTTAATAAGGGGGGCGTTGATCCCCCCTGCCCCCTTAATAAGGGGGGTATCTGACAATTTTTAAAATCTACCTACTTAGAAATAATTTTACTTGAAGAAGGCTTCCCTAGAAAAAAAATCTAGGTGCGATCGCTATTAAGTCAACCGCACCCCAAACTAATACAAATGCTCACATCTAGCTGACATCATCGTGAGCGAAACGATTATAAAGGAAGTCGAGGGCATAGTTACGCAGACGATAATATTCAGGGTCCTCCATAATTCTCTCCCGATCGCGGGGACGGGGGAAATGAATATTCATCACTTCGCCGATTTTCGCTTCTGGTCCATTGGTCATCATTACCAGCTTATCAGCGAGGAAAAGAGCCTCATCGATATCGTGGGTAATCATCAACACCGTACAGCGTTTATCTTGCCAGATTTTCAGCAATTCTTCCTGTAATTCCTCTTTGGTAATCGCATCCAAAGCGCCGAAAGGTTCATCAAGAATCAACACTTCCGGACGGATAGAAAGGGCCCGGGCGATCGAAACCCGTTGTTTCATCCCCCCGGAGATTTGGGGAGGGGTTTTGTCCATAGCTTCGGTTAAACCCACCATAGCTAAATGGTCGCGCACGATCGAGCGTTTTTGTGCCTCTGGAGCATTGGGAGACACCGCATCTACCGCGAGATAGACATTTTCAAAAACGCTTAACCAAGGCAATAAAGCATAGTTTTGAAACACTACCATGCGATCGGGACCAGGTTTAGTAATTGTCTTACCGTTAACTTTAACGATGCCATCGGTGGGAGAAGAAAAACCCGACACCATATTTAATAGGGTCGATTTACCGCAACCAGAGTGACCGATCACGCAGATAAATTCACCTTCATTGATGCTGAGATTAACATCCTTGAGGACGGTGTAGGGGCCTCTGGGAGTGGGATAAACCTTAGAAACTCCTTCAATGGTAACAAAAGCTTCTTTAGTGGGGGTCTGGGTTACTCGGTTAACGGTGTCGGTGGTGGTGTACATGATTAGTCTTTGGGGGAAATTAGATAATAGGAGCAATGGCTAGGGATAATTGGTTAGGAATTATCCCCTTAGTCGATTTTTAGGCAATTTTGCGGGATTCGCTGGCACTAGGACGAGCATCAATAGCCACTTCGGCCATGGTGACGTTTTGTTTGATCTCTAAACTATTGAGATAACCGATCGGATCCTCGGCATCAAACTCGATACCATCGAATAAAAGGATCGGTGTGCGACGATATTTAATATCCCCTAGACCCAATTCCCGGGCTGCGGTACTAAAAACACCCACCCGACAGACGCGTTCGAGAATTTCTACCCAGTTACGGGGGAAAGGAATGTGGCCCCAGCGTGCCATTTGGGTCATCATCCAGAGGTGTTCGGTACGACTGGGACGATTTACCCCATCTCCATAGAACAGATGGTGTGCATATTCTTTCATCGGTCGATCGAGACTGCACGCATAGGAGTTGGGATCACCCAGTTGGATATAATCGATATTGGTACTAAGGTACTGACGACTGGCGAGGATTCGACGAATTTCTTCCTGATTCCCTTCCTCGGCACAGTAGCGACAACCTTCCAGCAGTGCTTTAACTAAAGCGACGTGGGTATTAGGGTATTTATTGGCCCAATCTTCCCGGACTCCCAGGGCCTTACCCGGGTGGCCCTGCCAGATTTCTAAGTCGGTGGCGACGGTGTAACCGATACCCTCCATGGCGGACCTGAGATTCCAAGGTTCACCGACACAGTAACCGTCAATACTACCGGTTTTCAGGTCGGCTACCATTTGGGCCGGGGGAATAGTTTCGAGGTGAACGTCTTTATCGGGGTCAATTCCCGCTGCCGCTAACCAGTAACGTAGGAGCAAATTGTGCATCGAGGAGGGGTGAACAATGCCAAAAATATGGCGCTGATCCCTCGATTCCAATAGCATCTGTCTTAAGGCGTTACCGTCAATCACCCCCTCGTCATAGAAGCGTTTAGCGAGGGTGACACCGTTACCGTTACGAGTCATAGTCAGGGCGCTGACAATCGGCAAAGGTTGCTCCTGATAACCACCGACGGTTAACCAGGTGGGCATTCCTGAAGGCATTTGCGCCCCGTCGAGGAATCCCCCCGCGATCCCGTCCACAACGCCTCGCCAACTGGTTTCCCGGACCAAATTTACCTCATCTAGACCATGTTTAGTGAAGAATCCCTTTTCTTTGGCCACTGCTAGGGGCGCGCAAGCGGTGAGGGGAACAAAACCGATTTCTAGATTGACTTTTTCTAAACCGTGACGGGCAATTACTTCGACTTTGCGAGCGCGTAGTTTTTTGATCCGTTTTTGTTGGTTGAGGAAATAGATAATCTCGCTCCGGAGACTGTAGTAACTGGGGTGTTCCACCACTTCCATCCGTTTGCGGGGACGGGGGATATCTACTTCCAAAATACCGCCAATTTTTGAGCCGGGGCCGTTGGTGAGCATGACGATGCGATCGGATAATAGCACCGCTTCATCCACATCGTGCGTCACCATTACCGAGGTCATTTGGTATTCTTCGCACAGCTGCATTAACTGTTCCTGTAGATTACCTCTAGTCAGGGCATCTAACGCCCCAAAGGGTTCATCTAAAAGTAGGACTTTCGGACGAATGGCTAGGGCGCGAGCGATCGCTACCCGTTGTTTCATCCCCCCCGATAATTCGTTGGGACGTTTATCCACTGCATGACGAAGATTGACCAGATCGATATATTTTTCGACTTCGGCTTTTCTTTCTTCTTCTGACAGTTGGGTGAGAACTTGATCGACGGCCAGAGTGATATTTTCTTTGACGGTTAACCAGGGTAAAAGGGAATAGTTTTGGAAGACTACCATGCGATCAGGCCCCGGTTTTTTAATGCTTTGACCTTGCAAAGTCACCACTCCTTCCGTGGGCAAATCTAAACCAGCGATCATGTTTAAGAGGGTGGATTTTCCGCAACCAGAGTGACCGATGAGGGAGATAAATTCCCCTTTTTTGATCTGTAAATCGATACCTTTTAAGGCCACATATTCACCGCC
This sequence comes from Microcystis sp. CS-574, assembly GCF_028329095.1. Lineage (NCBI taxonomy): Bacteria > Bacillati > Cyanobacteriota > Cyanophyceae > Chroococcales > Microcystaceae > Microcystis > Microcystis sp. CS-574. The sequence continues at coordinate 4,860 of NZ_JAQMSY010000049.1, read as the reverse complement.
ACCACTGAGGGGGAATACTTTATCAATGTTATCGACAGCGACAAACAAACTCATAGTTTTTTCTCCTTAAATTTCCTCAAGTTTCAGTTATTGGAAAATGGGGAAACTCTCCCCATTGATTCCCTATTGACGAACGATTTGATTTTGCAACCAAGCCATAAAGCGATCGAGCAATAAACCCACACCACCGATATAAAACAGAGCGAGAATAATATCGCTAATGTAGTTATTTTGGTAGGCATCCCAGATAAAGAAACCGATACCGACGATACCCGACATAACAATTTCCGCCGCAATAATCGCTAACCAAGCTAAACCGATCGCAATTCTCAAACCAGTGAATATGTAGGGAAGTGCCGAGGGAATTAATATCTTGAAGAAGAATTTTTTGCTGGACAATTGCAAGACTTGTTTAACGTTGATATAGTCTTGGGGAATTTGTTGGACACCGACGGTGGTATTAATCAAAATCGGCCAAACTGCGGTAATAAAGATAACGAATAAAGCAGCTGGTTGGTTTTGTTGTAAAGCGGCCAAAGATAGGGGAACCCAAGCAAGAGGAGGAACTGTTCTCAGGAATTGGAAAAGGGGATCGAGTGCCTTATTTAAGAAAGAATTTAAACCGACCATAATCCCAACGCCAATACCCACCACTGCGGCTAAAGAATAACCGATTAATACCCGTTGCAGACTGGCTAAAGTTTGCCAGAATAGTCCTTTATCAATGCCCCCACGATCAAAGAAAGGATACATTAAATAAGTACGAGTCCGTTCATTGGTGATTAGGTCGGATGGGGGGGGTAATTTGATTAATCCCAGCATCGAGACTAATTGCCAAACAATCAGAAAACCCAGGGTACCGATAATGGGGGGAAGAATGTCATGGGAATGCTTTTTCCAGAATTTACTGAAGTTGAAACCACCTTTACCTGTTCTGCTGACGCTACTTGCCATTTTGCCGTTTTCCTTTGTTGAAGATAAAGTTACTTGATTGGGGAGAGAAGAAAACATTTTTGGGATTGATAGACTAGATATTTTATGCCCCTAGCCTATCGGTAAAAGCTCGCTATTTTTTGATCGCCAAACTATCGAGATAAGCTTGGGGATTGGCGGGGTCAAAAGTCTTGCCATCGAAGAATTTCTCGACACCGCGGGAGGTACTGGTGGGAATATCGGCTGCGGGAACTCCTAATTCTGTGGCTGCCGCTTTCCAAAGATCCTCGCGGTTAACTTTGTCGATTAAGGCGGAGGCAGTGGTTAAACTTTCTTTCGGCAAGAAACCCCAACGAACACTTTCGGTTAAAAACCAGAGATCATGACTCTTGTAGGGATAGGAAACGCTACCGGCGGGATCTTTCCAGTAGAAAACCCCTTTATTTTTGTCGGTGATTTCCGGTTTACCGTCACCCATTTTCTGCATTCCTTTGAGGGGACCGGCGATAATTTCTTCTTTGAGGTTGAAATAAGCCGGTTTAGCGAGAATTGCCGCCGCTTCTGCCCGATTTGCCTCTTGATCGAGCCATTGCTGCGCTTCCATAATTCCTTTTAATAAGGCCTTGGTGGCTTTCGGGTTTTTATCCACCCAATCGGCGCGGATAGCGAGGTATTCTTCCGGGTGATAGGGCCAGATTTCTGCGGTTAAAGCTGACATAAAACCGATCTGATCAGCCACAATTCGCGCCGGCCAAGGATCACCGGTACTAAACGCATCCATGGTTCCCGTTTTCATGTTGGCCACGGTTTGGGCTGCGGGTACGGCAATTAGGTTAATATCCGTATCGGGGTTAATCCCACCGGCGGCTAACCAGTAACGAATCCAGAAGTCTTGATTAGCTTTCGGGAAGGTATAGGCAGCTTTGAAGGGAGTTCCCGTCGTTTTCATGCCGAGGATGTAATCTTTGGCGGGTTTTAGGTCTAAACCGATATTTTTGCCCTCGTGTTTACCCGCAATCGCAATTCCGTTACCCTGGGTGTTTAACTGCGCTAACACATACATGGGGACTTTAACGTTATTTTTAGTGATTAGTCCCTCAGAAATTAGGTAAGGCATGGGCATTTGCCACTGTCCCCCGTCAATTCCGCCCGCATCTGCCCCAATTTCGACGTTATCTCTAGCGGATCCCCAGTTTGCTTGTTTGGAGACTTCCACATCGGGCATCCCGTATTTAGCAAAAAAGCCTTTTTCCTTGGCAATAATTAAAGGTGCTGATTCAACAATCGGGATATAACCTAATTTAATTTTGGTGGTTTCGGGGGCCTCTCCGGGGGCCACCGCTACGGGAGAGGCTGCCGGGGAAGCGGGCGCGGTGGTGGTGGTTCCACCCGTACTGTCGGGGGGATTACCCACACAACCTTTGAGGACAACAGCCCCTGCGGCTGAAACTGCCGCCGTGGTTAAAAATTTCCGTCTCGAAAAATTTGACATAGAATCCTCCTACCTGCTGCTAAAGCAAATATGTGTGCTGAATTATGGGTAAAGGAATCCCTCGCTAAACTTCCCTTCTAGCCCGTGCTATAGAAATTTAGCTATGGAATATTGAATCTCGATTGAACTTACTAAATAAGTCTAGCGGAATTTGGAAAAAATAATTAATCCGAGCGAGAATTTTATTTACAAAAATTTAATTCGATTGATAAGAATTAATTAAGACCATTGATATATCTAGCTTCTAGCCACTTAAAAAGGTTTCCGTAGGGCGCTGGAGCAGGGGTGATGGGGTGATGGAAGTGGGGAGAAACAACAAAATGAGCCAAGGGTGAGTTTTAGGAATGCGGTTCCTTGCGGCTTGGTAGAATGGACAATATGCTTTCACCCCAAAGTAATGACCAGATCCAAACAGCCGAAATCACCGAACTCCTCTGATTCGCCCACCTCTCCTTCCTTGGCTCTGTCTTCCCTACATTTTCGTCTCCAAGCTTTAGAGGAGGAGCATCAGTGGCTCCTCAAGCAGATTGGCAGAAAACGCAACGAACTGAAGAAATTCCTCGACCAGATGCGTTCCTTAGCGACGGAGATTTTCCAGAGAGGGCAACCCCTCTATCAAAAACTTACCGACCTCGACCGCGAAATACACGCCCTTTTTGACGAAATCCTCACTGCTAGAAAAATGGGGCAGCAGACAAAAAAAAGGATTCTCGGAATTTACGAGACACTTCAGTTAACGGGGGTGATTAGCCCAAAATTTGACGATGGAGATGAAGAACTAGACGAACTTTTCGGAGACGAAGAGTCGGAAGGATCATCGGAGCAATCCGCGCAGGATTTCTTCTCTGGGGGAGACTCCTACGGCCGTCACGATGATGGAACAGAGATATCACCTGAAAGCTCGCCTAAATCTCCTGAATCTAGACAAATACGCCGCACTTTCCTGAGAATGGCTGAGATTTTTCACCCCGACAAGGTTACAGACCCCGAAACTCGGATGCGTCACAACGAGATTATGAAGGAAGTCAACCGTGCCTATAAAGAGGGAGATATTGCCAGACTGCTGGAAATCGAACGACAGCATCAAATGGGGGACTCTTTCGCGGTTGAAGGCTCATCGGAAAGCGACCTCCAACGACAGTGCGAGAGGGTTGAAACCAATAACGAACTACTTAAAAAGCAATACGAGAACCTGAAAAGAGAACTGCGCTCGGTGCGAAATACCCCGGAAGGCGAGATGGTGAGGGCCAGTCGCGCTTGTGAGAAGGATGGCATCGACCCGATTGAGCAAATGCTAGAGGAGATGAAATTACAAGTTCAATCCACCGAAAAAGTCTATAATTTTGTCCGTGACTTCCGCGATAAAAAAATAACGGTTAAAGAGTTTCTGCGCGGACCGGTCAGGATGGGCAGAAGCCCGGAAGAGATGGAAGACATTCTTGATCAACTTCTGGAGCAACTTCGCGGAATCAGCCGTTGAAGAGAGAAAGCCAATATTTAGGGTATGCGGCAAAAAGTTTTTCCTGGGGGCCGAGTGTGGGGTTTTACCTAATTTTCAGGGAAAAAGTCCCTGAATTTTCCCCCCAATCACTCCAATGGTCGGCACTTTTTGAGGGAAAAAAAGTCTAAAAACCTTATCCAACAAGGTTTTTAGATTTATTCAGCAAACCCTATATATTCTCGAATTAGTTAGGCGATTAGCTTTAACGCCAATTCTCCCACGATAATCCTTGAATACGAGCAAATTCTTGGGGATTGGCCGTAATTAATTTAAGATTATGAGTAATCGCCGTTGCACCGATTAACAGATCGTAAGCACCAATGGGAGTGCCGGATTGTTTGAGAGCTGCTCTAATTTGAGCGGCGCAAATGGCTTCTTGATTGCCAAAGGCAAGAATTGAGATAGAAGCAAGAAATTCGTCAAGAATGGGTCTTATTTTCTTTGCCTTCGCTGGGTTAAGAAGTAGTCCATATTCGATTTCCATTAAAGTTATCGCAGAAACGGCAATTTCCCTAGGAGAGTGATTTTTGATCTGCCCTAGAGTGTTGCTATCACCTTTGACAAAATCACTAATCGTACAAGTATCGAGCAAAACCAGCACTAAATCACCTCATCTTCTCTAGGTGGGGAAAGTTCCTCTCTATAAGCTTCAAAAATAATACCATCACTTACCCCTTGAAAATTAAGGATAGTTGACGACCATTGAGACTGTTCTTTTGTGGTAATTAAAAGCTGTATTGCTTCTCGAATCAAAGCATTCTGGGATTTGCCTGTAGAGTGAGATAAAGCCTGTAGTTGCTGACTTAATTCATCTTCCAGATAAAGATTGAAGTTCATAACTTAAATTAAGCAAATAAGTAGCTGGTTATAATTAAATGAAAAATGGACTTTAGGTTCGATCCCCCCTGCCCCCCGTGATAAGGGGGGTGCCGGT